>JAGLZV010000042.1 GCA_023131215.1 Candidatus Methanophagales archaeon
GGTTCGTAAGGGAAAAAAATCGTGCCTTCCGGCATCGCATACACATCCACGTTCTTCCCCGCTAACAAATGAGCCACTTCTTCCAGACCCGCTAACACAGCCCATCCTCCACCTGTCGTGATAACTTCCGCCACCACCTCTGGGTTCACTCCTTTCTTCCTCAATACCTCCTCCGTCCTGAGGAAGTATATATCTGTGGTTTTTCCTTCCAGAATGTCCTCGTCAGAAACAATTGAGAATTCCATTTCTTCCCTACTCCTTTTTTGTTTCACTTTTTTGGGATTTGGAAATTGGGATTTACTTGGGATTTGGTAGTATTAGTCATTGGGATTTTTCTCTATAATGGTTGGTGAATCTGTACGCCTTTTACACTCTTTATCCGCCCTATCTCCTCTATTAACTCGCCTGGTATATTTTTATCGGTGATAATCGTGAGTTTTGGGTCATCTACGAGATAGGGGTCATCGCTAACTGCCTGTCTTATGCTAAACCCTCGCTTTGCTATCACCGTAGCAACTTCGCCAAGTATCCCTTTTTCTTTTGCATCCGTAGGATGTATTATAATCACACTGAGCCCCAACAAAGGAGCGACATCAGCAAGAAATGCGATAGAGCGAATATTTTCAAATATTTTCCTCAACTCCGGCTTCTTTAAAATCCTTCTCACTGTCATATCCACCACTCGCCTGTCCACACCTACCTCGTTTGCTATCTGCGTATGTGGTATCTCAATCCCGCCAGATACTACTCTTCCTTCTGGACCCACTTGAAATCCTCTTTCCAATAATAGCTCGATAACTCTCTTTTGCGATGGCAAACCCTCAAATTTCTCTACTACCTCTTTCCACATCGTTTTATATAACCACCAGATTACACAGATTTCCACACAACTTTTTTTACCTTCGTAAAAACCTTGACAAACCTTTTCTTAGAAAGAAAAGCTTTACCAAAAGAACATGTTCGTTTTTCTTTTTTTCCGAAAACGCTTTTTCTAAAAGGGTTTACTTTTAGCACAGGTTTTCTTTTTGTGAAAAAGAAAAAGTGTTGTGAAATCTCGTGGTTTTTTATCTTACCTGTACCCCCTTTTCACTATCTCCTCTCTTACTTCGTTTAATCTCCTCGTTGCCATATCCACTTTCTCACGCACTTCCTCTTCCACCGATTGCATGCTCACCCTTAAAGACCGCTCCTTCTCTTTTATCTCCTCATCTATTCTCCTTAACCGCTCACCCACGCTTAAAAACAAAATAGCTATCATTCCTATCAATATCACTGCTGACATTACGATCACTGGATCCTCCTTGGGACTACCCCCATATACTAACTTGTACACCAGCACAAAGGCAGAGAAGACCATCACAGCCGAAAATATTATATCTCTCGTTTCCATATCTCAACACCTCTCTTTTTTTCTTCCCCTTATTCTTGTCTTTATCTCAACTTAATTTTATATTCATAATAATCTGACCCTTTTCCTATTTAAATATATAACCACAAGATTACACGGATTTTTGTAAAAAAGAAAAAGTGTTATGCAAAGTAAAAAGACCGTGCTCATCCTGGCAGGTGGAAAAAGCCAAAGATTCCAATCCTTCGATAAATGCTTCATAACCTTAAATAACAAGCCGCTCATACAGCATGCCATTGATAAAATATCAACCGTGGCAGACGAAATAATAGTGGCTGCTCGGGACAAGAAGCAGGGAGAACAAATCGAAGATAAAATACCCAATAAAATCGTTTTAGTTTTTGACTCTCTGAAGGACTTTGGTCCGCTTGCAGGCTTCTTAGCGGGTTTAGAAAGGACTCCTTTTCCTTATTGTCTTGTCATCGGCTGCGACATGCCTTTTGTAAACGAAAGTGTAGTAAAATTTCTATTTGAGATAGCATCTACGGGATACGATGCAGTAGTGCCGAGATGGGAAAACGGGATGTTGGAGCCATTGCATGCGGTCTATCGAAAAGAGCCTACGCAGGCAGCGATAAAAGAGGCGGTAAAAAAAGGTGAGGGGAATATTTTTACTGTTTTATCGCAACTCAAAAAAGTTTATTTCTTGCCAATAAATGAGATAAGGGAAATAGATCCCAGCTTAAAAACGTTTACCAACATAAATACGCCTGAGAAGTTGAAAAAATTCCAAATCCCAAGCACCAAATTTCAAACAAATCCCAAATCCTAATTTCAAAACTAAAGAACCTTTTAAAAGATTTTTTCTTGTGTAAATCTGTGTAATCTTGTGGTTTTTTACATCCGCTGCCTGAAATAAACCCAAAAAGGCGTTCTCTTACAATTCTTTATTCCCACCTTTCCCTTTTTTATCCCTCTCAGAATCGCTTCTACTTCTACCTGCATCTTTTGTTTTGGTTCTGGTTTTTGCTCTGCTTCTGTTTCAACCTCTACTTCAACCTCGAGAGTCGCGAGACCCACGCAGTCTGCAGAATGCGCATCGCTTCCAACAACAGCGATGATATTTCTACGAACTGCTTTTCTCCTTGCTATTTCGTTCGCAGCGCCGAAGAAATATCTGGAATTGAAGATTTCTATTGCATCTATGTCCAATTCGGAATGCATGCAAAGGTTACCAATGCTGTGGCGAAAAGGATGGAAAGGATGTGGCGCAATAATCACAACTGTGCCTTTCTTTTCCTTTCCCTTCTCTTTCAGCCTCGCTATTCTTATCGTTTCCTCTGGCGATAAGCCTTTTTCCATCCCTTCTTCCAACCCGAGCACGATTAAATGACCCTTTGAAGTTGTTACTTCTATACCAGGGATAATTATCAAATCCAGATTGTTATCGGCTACGTATTCTCGTGCAACATAAGAACCTTCCATCGTGTCGTGGTCGCATATTGCGATACCATCGAGCTTTTTCGCTATCGCACTTTCTATTATCCTTTCAACTGAATCATGTCCATCATGCGAGTAATTCGTGTGCACGTGCAGGTCGATAGTTAGCGTCAGAGTTGGAAGCATCGTTTGTCATATAGTAGTTGTTTGACTTATTTTATAACCACAAGATTACACAGATTTTCACAAGAAAATAAATCGTTGACACAGATTAACGCAGATTAACACAGATGATAAAAATCAACAATGTTAAATTAAAATAAATCCGCGTAAATCCGTGTCTCAAATAGAAGGAGGTTATACTTTATATACAACAAGAAAACTATACAAATGCCTATTTCCTAAAAAGTTCTCATGAAAAAGAAAATGCCTCCTCTTGTAGAAATAGATTCGAGAGAAGTGGAATCGATTGAAGACATTGCTTACGGGACTATGGGGCAGAGCCCCATAACTGCAAATCGAAAAAAAGAAAAATAGAGAGGAGAATTTATCTCCTCCTCAAAAGATACGCCACTGCCAGTAGTCCTGCAACTGCGAATACTGCTTCGAATCCCGGTGTCTTGCCCTTCTCACCCGGAACTGAATATTTTTCTTCTTTCTCTTCGTCGGGTGTCACTACATCCTCATCTGGAACAACGTCCGAGTAGTATTCACCGATGCCTTCCTCTCCTGCTTCCGGATGATCAGTGGTAAAACCAGCCGAATCTTCACTAAATTTCAATTGCCCGGGATTACCTATAGCTGATAGCGAAAAATGTGTTGTAAGCGTATCGCCAGAGTGAGATGCATTCTCTGATAAATCTAGCATGTAGTATTCTTCTTCGTCTCCTCCCATTAATACACTTTCACCATTCACGTAGTTTATTACATACGTACTATCGTCATCTATAGTAGCCGTTCCTTTATCATCAACAATAAAGAACATATACGTTATCATCCTCTCAGAGTCTATAATCGTTCCTTTCACTTTCATAGTTAGTGTAATAATGCCTCCACTATCACTCATTTTAATCTGTGTTATATCGATGTTTGGTCTTTCATTATTGTAACTCCATCCCCAAGCGTTTTTTGAGAAATGCCAATGCATTACATCCCCGGTACCATCATTTACCGTATCACTATATGCTGCCCCTACTGTTCCTACTGCTCCAACAAGGAGCATCCCTACCAAGACTGCCGCGCCAAGTCTTCCTATTTTCATTCTTTTCATGCTATCACCTCCTTTTATTTTATTTACTCACTTCCAGTATCTTACCTCCACTTATAAACCCATTGCTTTTTCCAACACCTGCATAAAATAAAAAAGAAAGGAGGGGTTAGTTATTTCCTCCTTTATCAAATTTGCTTTTCTGCAAAATCCCCCACAATCGGCAACTTATACATCTCTCCCTGATACGCCTTAATCATCAGTATTATCCAGAGTATCACTGCCAATATCCATATCAATGTGCTGATGAGCGAAAAAATCATCCAAAGTCCCCCAAATCCCAAAAAGAAAGCGCTGCCCATCATGCTGATTACAATTGCTATAATTGTCAGCGGTAAAAACGTTGCGATAGACTGCATTGCGTGAAACCGAACGAATTTGTTATCCTTCTCCAGCACTAAGAAGACAATGCCGGTTAGCCAGGTCAAGACATAGCATAGAAGCCCTTCTATATTCTCGTCCATACCCAAAGATGTTTTCTCCATTTTTTACCTCCTTTTATTTTTTCCTTCACACATACCTACTTATGCCCCGCCCGGAAGCATGGATTCCATCATGCTTTCAAGGTCCCCAAGGTCCATTATCTCCACACCCGCAGGCAGTTCAAACTTGTCGTCTGAAATGTCGTCGAATTCAATATTCTTCCAGTCTATCCTCGATGTACCCTCGGGTGCCGTCATCTCCATTCGAACAGGGAACCCATGCTTTTGCCATAGCCACATCTTCGCACTTCCCTCAGGGGCAACATATTCAACAACGGTGCAGAGCTTTCCATCTATTGTTTCGGTGCCGATAACCGTTGGGTTATAGTCCTCGATAGACACAGCCTCTTCTACGGCTGATTCTGGAGCTTCGCTGAAATCCATTTTCATTGCCATGTTCTGTTCAGGGAAATACATATACATTTCTTGCTTGTCCCCGTTCATTATTGTAATCATCTTCTGCCCTTCCGCGGTTATTTCCGTCCTCATTTTGTTCCCTTTCACCCATTGCTTGGATGTCACTGATGGATTACCGGGACTTGTAATTACCATGTCATATCTAACGGAAGCTATGCTTTCTGCCTTACCAAAAAGGTCGCTTAACGATGTCCCTGTGCCACTCGGTGGAGTGGTAGGTGTTTGTGTAGTTGGCGTTGTACCTTCTCCTGTCGGCGCCTCCTCTCCTTCCTCCGGTGCTTTTTCACCGACACATCCCGCACTTGCTATCACTGCAATAAGAAGTAACCCAACAAGTATTGCCCATTTTTTCGATTTTTCTACCATTTCTTTTACCTCCTCGTAAATCAATATTAAGAGAGTATTTAAACTTTTCGTTTTAATCCCCAAGCAATCCGCCAATACTAAGCGGTGAACTGCTCTTTCCAGATGTTCCCGATGGCATAAACGGTCTGAGTGCAGCCGCTAAATTCGCTACCGTCATGGATTGCAGAATCACGTGACCAGGACCTCGCAAGGTAGTCAAGAAGATGCCCTCTCCTCCGAAAAGCCCTGCTCCTAACTTCTTCGTAAATGCTATGTCGAGGTCAACGCCATCTTGAGCGCACAAAAAAGCATCCTTCTGTGCAAGAAATTCGTTGCCCTTGAGTTCAATTGCTTTTATTCTCCCCGGTGCATTGCCAGCAAAAGCCACGAATCCATCACCATTCGGCGTAAATTCGGTCACAAAAAAATAGAAAAGTTCTTATTTAAGAAGGGAAAACCCCTAAATTATTTGAGAAGATGAACGAGGATAAAAGGGGGAAGAAAAAGGAAAAAGCAGCAGAATCGGCAGCTTCTTTGATAAAAGACGGCATGGTAGTAGGTCTCGGCACGGGGTCTACGGCAGAATTTGTGATAAGAAGGATAGGCGTGAGGATAAAGGAGGAAGGACTCGAAGTTTTGGGCGTTCCTACTTCACTTAGAACCGAGATGTTGGCAATAGAATGTGGAATCCCTATTACCACACTTTCGGAACATCCTGCTCTGGATATATGCATAGACGGAGCAGACCAAGTAGATTCTCAACTGAATTTGATCAAAGGCGGATGGGGCTCGCATACGAGGGAAAAAATAGTGTCTTACGCAGCAAAAAAACTTGTTATCTGCATTGAAGAAGAGAAACTGGTGGAAATGCTGAATAAACCTGTTCCTTTAGAAGTGTTACCTTATGCCGTAAAAATAGTGGACAGAGAAGTGAAAGAGCTTGGTGGCGTGCCTGTTTTAAGGGAGGAAGGAAATAAAGGAGGATATTTTATAACGGAGAATGAGAATCTAATAATAGATGCGGATTTTGGCGTCATAAATAATCCAGAGGAAATGAGCGTTGCTCTTTCTTCTATTGTTGGCTCTGTCGAGCATGGGATATTTACGAATGTTGCTGAGGTGCATGTGGGAAACGAAAAAGGTGTTAAGATATTAAAAAAATAAATGATATATCTTTATATACTCGTATACAACGCTACGTAATATGCTGCAAACACAGACCGGAAAAGCAAGAATGATTCCAATTCGACTGCCTGAGGTTCAGGTTGATAAAATAGATGGAATAGTGGATACTCTCGGCTATAAGTCACGAACTGATTTTATCAGGGAAGCCATTGAGCATTACGTTAAAGAAGTAGAGTTGGTAAAGGTAATTAAAATCAGAGATATATCAAGAGAAGAAGCCAAAAGCGAGATAAGGGACTACCTGAAGAGCAGAGACAAAGCTTGGTTAGATGAGATTGCTGATGACCTGAGACTCGATTTCGCATTCGTTGTGGGAATAATAGAGGAATTGGAGAAAGAGGGTTTTGTAAAGGAGGTTTGAGGTTAAATGACAATTCTTTATAAAAAAGGTGACGGAGTGGAGGGAGAAGTCTTAGTTGCTTTCTTCCGTAAAATGAAGGGACTCAGTGTTATAGTTGGTTCAGGAAGACATAGGCAACAGAAAGTCGTATTAATTGGCACGCCAGCGGGGTGTTTTATAAATAAAGAGGTTAGGAGTATGGAGCGAAGGGAGATTTGAGAAAAATGAAATTGTTGGTAAGTCCGAAGGATGTGGAAGAAGCGAAGGCGGTGATACGTGGAAATGCAGATATTGTAGATGTGAAGAATCCGAAAGAGGGTTCTTTAGGCGCTAATTTCCCGTGGGTTATAAAATCAATAAAGGAATTAGTGGAAGAAGAGAAAGGAGACGGGGTGAAAATAAGTGCTGCAATAGGAGATTTCGATTATAAACCTGGAACTGCCTCTTTAGCTGCGTTAGGTGCTGCCTCCGCCGGTGCAGAATACATAAAAGTTGGGCTGTTCAAAATAAAAACGAAGCAAGAGGCGATAGATTTGCTTACCGGGGTTGTTAAAGCAGTGAAAGACTTCGCACCCACTAAGAAAATCGTTTCTGCTTTTTATTCTGACTATAAACGAATAAATTCGATTTCGCCTTTTGAAATCGCAGCGATAGGAAAAGAAGTGAATATAGATGTAGCAATGGTGGATACCGGCGTAAAGGATGGGAGGTCAACGCTGGAGTTTTTGAGCGAAGAAGAGCTTAAGACGTTCATTTCGGAATCAAAAGCGCTTGGACTGGAGACTGCTCTCGCAGGCTCGCTAAAATTCGAGGATATTCCCGCAATAAAGGAGATAAAACCAGATATACTGGGTGTTAGGGGCATGGTGTGCGGTGGTAACAGAGAAGATAAAGTAAGGGCGGAGTTGGTGAGAGAGTTGAAGAAGATGGTTGTGGAGTAATAGAGAGGTAACAATGAGGGGTAGGGGTAGGAGAAGAAGGAAGCCGGAACTTTCAAATGATGAGTTGAGTAAAATTGCGTATGGCTTGAATAACTTTGGGGATATGCTCGTGATGCTGGGGGAGATAGAGAAGAGAGAGAAAGAAGTGAGTAAGTTAGATAAACTTATGGAAAAGTTTTTTCGAGCCGACAACCGTGAAGTGATTTCAGCAATAGAGAATAATCCTGAATTAATAGATAAAGCAGCCGCCCTTGCAGAGAAGTGGGAGGCGCTCTCTTCGATAATGGAAAATGACCCTTTGGAACTGTCACCGGATGAACGGATAGAAGCGGGAAAAAGTCTTAAAGAATTTTCAAGTTTGCTTAAAGAGATTGTGGAAGGTATGGAAGAAGAGTAATTGCTCAAAATCTTAGAGATTTCGAGCAATTAATTGCAAAATGCAGAGTGAAAATTAAAAAATGCAAAATAAAAGAAAAGATTTATCAGAACGCTTATTAGACTTCGCGGCAGGCATCATTAAATTGCTCGTCAGGCTTAATAAAACTGCAGTAGGACTGCACATCGGGAACCAGTTAATGCGGTCGGTCAGCTACATCTTCAGGAGCGAATTACGAAGAAGCTTGCGGCGCTGAAAGCAAAGCGGATTTTATTCATAAAATGCAACTGGTCTTGAAGGAATTACGTGAGTCCTTATATTGGTTGAAACTGGCAAAGAGAGCCGATTTAATCTCTGATGACGGTTTACAGTCATTGCTAAGTGAAGCCGAAGAATTGGTCAAAATTGTTGCAAAATCTATAATAACTGCAAAGGGTAAAGAAAAATAGGCGCTATCAAGTTTATTTTGCACTTTGCACTTTGCATTTTTCATTGTCTGCTCAAAATTCGGTGGAATTTTGAGCAGATACAATCACCTCACCACATGCACCGAAGTGGCTTTAAAAGTTGCATAGACTTCATCCCCTTTTCGCAGCTCAAGACTTTCTCGTGACTGTTTTGTAATAAGAGCAACAAGCGAATTATCAAGTTTTACATGTGTTAAAGGACCCATGTCGTTCAATCCTTCTATTTTCCCCTTCACGACGTTCCTTGCACTGCTCTCTTCCTTTCTTTCAGACAAAATTAGGTCTTCAGGTCTTATGAATACTTTTACCTTTCCTGCATGGTAGTCTGAAACAGCAAATATGTTACAGCCAATATCAACTTCTATCTCTGCAACACCGTTCTCATTATTTCGAACCACGCCACTCAATATGTTCTCAACACCAACAAAATCAGCTATTTCCTCATTTTGGGGTTTGTTGAATATCTCGTAAGGAGTGCCTACCTGCATTATTTGTCCTTTCATCATCACTGCAATTCTATCTGCTAAAACCATCGCTTCTGTCTGGTCATGCGTTACGTGAACCATTGTAATTTCTAATTCGTGTTTTACCCTCTTCAATTCTTCTCTCAGGTAATCTCTCGTTCTGAGGTCTAAAGCAGCTAAAGGCTCGTCCAGCAGCAATATTGAAGGTTCAATAGCAATTGCCCTGGCAATTGCAACCTTTTGCTGTTCTCCACCGCTTAGCGTAGCGGGATAACGATGTGCAAGATGGGATATGTCCAGCCAGTCCATTATTTCTTTCAACCTTTTTCTGTTTGCATCCGGAGAGGCGGACTTTCTCAGCTTCAAGCCAAATTCTATGTTTTCTTCGACAGTAAAATGTGGGAATAGTGAATAATCCTGATAAATAAAACCAATTCTCCTTCCCTCTGGTGGAAGATTCGTTATGTTATGCCTTTCTATCCAGACTTCTCCTCTGTCAGGAATATGAAAACCTGCGATTGTTTCAAGGAGCAAAGTCTTTCCTGCTCCGGTAGGACCTAAAATGACGAAATAATCACCCTTTTTTACCTCTAAATTTATATCTTTGAGAGAGAACTCTTTCCAATCTTTGTATAGCTTCTTGATTCTTATCATCTTGTTCGTTCAATATATCGGTAAATGAAGTATTTAAATAAACACAGGTTCTGTATGTAAAGCAGGATAATGAATTTCAAAAAGATTGACAAAAAGAGTTTGTCATTAGCAATCCTGTCTGGCATTTTACTAATAATGAGTTTTCCTCCTTTTGATGTCGAATTCCTAGCTTGGGTTGCTTTTGTGCCATTACTTGTCGCTATACACAAGGAAGAATCAAAAAGGGTATATTGGTTAGCATCCATTTTTTGTCTTACATGGTTTTTACCAATGCACATAACGTGGTACTGCGCCATTTTTCCCGTTTGGTTAGCTCTCTTATTGTCTTGCGGGTTAGCCTTGCTTTATGCTGAACTATTACTGGTAGATTCAAAAATGCGAAACTGGTTCCCCAATCTCCAAGTCATCACTCTTCCCATATTATGGACTTCTTTCGATTTTTTAAGGATGAATCTACCAATAACGAAGGATTGGTGGCTGATAATATTAGCAAATTCACAATGGAAGGACATTCCAATACTGCAATTAATGACAATTACGGGCGTTTATGGAATAACCTTCTTTATTCTGCTGGTTAATTCCGCTATCGCCTATACTATCATTAATTACAAAAATGAGACTTTTAAACGTATATCCAGACAAACAATTGTCGTTGGATTAATATTTGTTGCAATATTTGCATTTGGCTGGCTTAGCGTTCCTCAGGCAAGTAAAGACATCAGCATTGTTGCAATTCAAGACAACCACGATAACTATCCCGATGAGCCGGGGTCTTATGCCGTGTGCGAAATAACAGAGTCAGCTACTCGCAATCAATTCGATGTCCAGGAAGAGTTGACCAAAAAATCGTTGCAATACAAACCTGATTTCATCGTGTGGTCAGAAAGCGTTTTTGTTTATCTTGATGATGCCGCCTACATGGATAAAATAGGAGATTTAGCTAGATCCATGGATTCTTATGTTATGGCTAACGTCGTAGACCCCATCGGCACCAAAAAGTACAATACTGCAATACTGTTTTCTCCAGAAGGTGAAGTAGTAGCTAAATATCACAAACACCACATTACATGGGGAGAAAAGGCAGGCGGCTTTGTTGCAGAACAAGAAGATGGTTTCCCAGTTGTTGAAACGAAGAAGGGAAAAGTTGGCTTAGAGATTTGCTATGACAGGCATTTTTCAGATGTGACACGAAATCTGGCAAAAAATGATGCTCAATTGATATTAATACCTGTTGATGACTCGAACTATGGAAGTTACGTTTTCCCACAATTACATGCAAGCGATGCTATTTTCAGGGCTGTGGAAAACAGGGTTAGCATTGGGCTCGCAGCTATTACGGGAATATCTTTAATAACAGACCCTTATGGAAGAGTAATAGGATCTTCAGGAGTATATACGCAAGAGATAATAGCAGGAAAAACGTTTGTCGTGGCAGAAAAAACGTTTTACACTCGATATGGAGACGTATTCTCATACCTGGTTGTAGTTTTAGCATTTGGTTTAGTCACCGCTTTTATATATTCCTCAGCCTTAGGAAAAATAAAAATGAGGTAAAAAGATTGGAAAAAGAACATGATGTAGTCGTAATAGGTGCAGGGTTAGGTGGGCTTAGTGCTGCAACCAATTTAGCAAAGAATGGATTAAAGACCTTGCTGGTTGAAAAACATGCTCGAGTGGGTGGATACTGCTGCAGGTTCAAAAGAAAAGGTTTTACTTTCGACTGTGCAACAGAAGCGTTTCTTGCTGCTGGTAAGAACTTTTTATCTTCTCCTTCTTTTCCCAAGCATCCTCAACAATACAAATATAACCAAACAAATCGAAATCAGCAAAACCGAAATCGGTCTTGAGCCTGCTATTCCAGGCAAGCCACTTAATCCATAAGATGTGAACCTATCGCCTATCAGTATTGACGCAGAGCGTGGGAAGGAGGCAATGATCATTACCGCGGCAAACTCGCTTATCCCACGAGCCCAGCAAAGGATCGCACCACTGAAAATGGAAGAGAAAGCAAGAGGAAAGGTTATTTTTATGAACGTTCTCCAATGAGAAGCGCCCAATGAGCGTGCAACGTTTTCTAATCTCGGATCTACCTCTTTAAACCCCTCGCGTGCAGCATCTACTAAAAATGGAAGACTCACGAAAAGCATTGCAATTACTATTCCCGGAAAGGCATCAGTAAATGCAATTCCCACCTGTTCAAACGGCGCACCTATCACTCCGGAGCGCATGAACACACCATATAATGCAATCCCTGCAACGATGTGTGGAACGACCAGGGGAACGTCCACAATACTTTCTATAATGCTCTTACCAAAGAAATCCTTTCTTGCGAGGAAATAAGCTAAGGGAACGCCGAAAAAGAAAGCAATCAGTGTGGAACAAATCGCAGCAGAAATGCTTATCCATATTGCCGTTAGAACTACGGGGTCCTTTGCAGCATCAACTAACCCAGAAAAATCTTCCGCCTGCTTGTAAAACATGTTCCCAAGCGTAATACAGACAAAAGCGATGAGAAAAAACCCTAAAAAAAGGAAAAGGATAAATATTTTCTCCCTCTTTAGTTTTTCCTTCACTTCTTTTATTCTGCTTTTTCGCATGGCATACTTGTCCTTACTGTGTTATGTTTTCTTTTCTTTTACTTCGTTCTCCTTCGCAGCACCAGATATGCGATTGCTAATATACCTGCAATGGCAAATACCGCTTCGAATCCCGGTTCTTCCGGTGTTGGCGTGGGTGTTGGACTCGGTGTCGGCGTTGGCTCTACGGACTCAAGCTGTACTAATCTTTCCAGCTCTTTGGGCATATTCCCGCTTCCTTCTGGTGGCACAATTGGCGGCTGTCCCATATCAGCAAAAATCTTCTGCCCGGCATCGCCAATAACGAATTTCACGAACTCACGCCCGAGTTCTGGATTTGGGGCATTCTTCGGCACTGTTATACCATATACGATTGGCTTTCCTGTTTTTGTCTTCCTATCCACGGTTTCCAATTTGACCTTTTTGTAAAAATCTGCATACTCCACCTTGCTCAAATCTATTTGCTCTGGGAGGTCAACAAATTCCAGATTGTGCTGAACGGCAACACTTCTGTACTCAAATGCGTAGTCAATTCCACCTTCTTCGACCAACGCCACGAGTTCAACCGATTTCGGTCTTATATTTACTTTATCCCTGTTTGGCTTCAGGTCTTCAGGCGTTTTTATGAGATAGGTCCCCTCCTCTTCCCCGCTTATCGTAATTGCGGTGTTGTCGAGAATCAAATCGTCGAATATCTTCTCATCGTCGTAATATAGCTCAGAAAGCTGACAGACCATTACCGCTCTGTATCCGCAAGGGTCGAGATTCGGATTTGAGAAAGCGAACACCACACCATCTCTGCGAAGAATCTCATACCAGTTATCGGGCGTGACTTCATCCGCATACATGCTCTTCTCTGGATTGTATGCAAGCACGAGGTCATTTGTTGCGAATCGCACATACCAGTCTGCATACTCTGGATACATCATGCCTGGGATAAGCGTGTAATCCGCAGATGCGAGCACTTCTCCAATCTTCCCAACATCAGTTATCTGCCTCACTGCCGCTATACTGCCCATTGATTCCCGCCGCACATCTACATCCGGATGTAAAGCCTCGAATTGTTTCTCCGCTTCTTCCAACGGAACTGCTAAGCTCCCGGCGTGGAAGACTTTGAGTGTTTTGGCTTGTTGTGCTTCCACAGAAGGGGTGTAAAAAGCCACTACCGATATGCACGCAATTACTGCAATCCCTATTCCAAATGTCAAAATTTTTCTTTTTTCCATTTTTATTCATCACCGATATGCAAGAATATACCAGTCGCTATAAAAGATTTTCGCTTTTTTTTGTTGCTGTGTTGCATAACTTTAAATAGGGAGTATCTCATAACTCATATCGAACTTTTATGAAAAGAGAGTTTGTTAGCATATTTTCCATAAGCAGAAGCAAAGAAACAGTTCGGAGAGAGGCGAACATGAAACAAAAGGAGAAGGACGATAAGGTCACGCGCATAGTGAAAATCAGTGAAGTTTCCGAAGACAAACTCATACAAAGATATAAAGAGGATTTGGTCGTTCGAGAAGTGGAAGTAAGAATAAAGGTTGATGGAAAGATTCATACCCATTTATTTAGACATGGTTTCGCTGTGAACTTCCTTAAGCAAAGCCATAACATAGTTGCTTTGAAAGAATTGTTGGGTCATACTTCGATTATGCGAACAATGATATATTTGAGGCTTGCACAGCGTGATTTAAAAGAGACGATGGATAGGGTGGATTTCTATGTTTGAATGCTATTTACTTCATAAAATTGAAATAATGTGAAATTTTTATTATGGTGGATATGTAGAAATAGATGTGAGAAGTTTGTTATGATAAGGCAAATAGAAGAAGGGGATACGAAGGGAGGGATTATACAAAAAGTTTCGGTTAATATAATTCAACCAAAAGGGAGAGATTGAATGTTTTGGAAAGAATTCTTCACAAACATTGTTTTTAATTATATAGGCAAAATATCTTCGCGTTTAAAGAAGTATATTTACCCTCTTGAAGAGCTGAAAGAAGACATTATAATAGATGTACGTAGTATTAATCCCATTATGTTTCATTCACACAATATTCCCGTAGTAACGATTTATTTTACGATTACCAATATGTCGCAATACTTAACTCTTACTATTGATCGATTAATATTTAAGCTGTGGCTTGAAAGTGAACATAGAACTGAGCCACTGTTTCATAAAGCTCATTGTTTAGAAAAAGAAGAAATAAAAATAAAAGAAAGGAGGGATATTTTTTGTGAATTAGATTTAAACAATCCTCAAATTCAAAAACTTGAGAAAGTCAAAGAAGGAAAAGAGCCACCGACAGCAAACATTACTGTAACAGCTTATTTTAATAGCAAACTTTACGAAGAAGTAGAAATTAAAAAACATTTAGAATATATACCTTATAAAATTCGATAGCAATAAAATTATTGATATACGAACCCGAAAACCGAAGCGACTACGAAATAAGCTGTGAGAAGAATTGTGAATAATTGAAATAATGCAAAGTTTTAATTACAGCGGATACGTAGAAATAGATGTAAGAGGTTATGATAAGGCAGATAGAAGAAGGGGATACAAAGGGAGGGATCTGAAGTATGCGAACGGAACGGAACGTGATATATTTTCCATATATGCGAGTGCCGGAAAATGAGTGGTTTACACGGGTGCTCCTATACTGGGATAACATCTATGCGATTGTCCCTACATTCGCCATAGATGAAATCGTGGGGGATTACATGGGAGGGCTCATGCAAGAGGGTCTCATCATAACAATAGATCCTGATGAGCATATCCGTAAAATTCCCAGATTTTCTGAGGCATTTCTCGAATGGGTCGATGCTCCTGAGTACCCCGTTCCCAGAGATATTCACACAAGAAAAAGGATGCCAAAAACGGCTATTCACACGGGGAAACTGGAAGTCGGTATCATCGGTAATGCACTAGAGGAAAGGGGACTTGCCGATTTCCATAGGGGCCCATATGCTCAGATTGAATCTTATACCGCAGATCTCTACATGGCGTATCTCGCCGCAAATCTCGGCCAGCGCCCTATATTCAACAGTACCCCGATCACGGATAAGGCCAGATATCTTGCTTCTTTTGCAGCCGTTGACCAACAGAAAAGGGACTGGGACAGGGAATTCGATGAGATGCGTACCGTTGTCCTGAACAACATCCTCCCGGCACCAAGTGGCGGTGTTCCCCCTAGGGAGATTGCTGACTTCAAGCGGGAGAATAAGACTTTATTGAAGCATTTTCGTAACAAATTGGAATCAGTTCTCCTTGATGCCGCCCCGATGACCGACCTTGAACTCAGAAAACGCAAGATTAATCAATTTATATTCGAGACACAGGACAAAATAGATGAGATTTCTGAAGCGTTGAAAGCTAGAAATTGGAATAATATTACTCCAGGCCGTTTTTTGGGATATTCGATCACTGGGCTGACCGCCTTCGGGGCAGTTCTCACCGGCGGCCTGATCCCCGTCGTGATTGCAGCCTTGTCTGCAGGGAAAACGCTCTATGATGTGTATCGTGATTCAAAACCAATTGATATTTTCAAAGGAAATTATGCGGCGTATGCAGTGATGGCCCAAAGAAAAAATTGAAGGAAAAAAATTTGAAAGTGCATTCTCGTTTCTCCATAGATGTAATCTACCACACGCAGCGTAGGATGGTGTATCGAATAACCGCCTTCCTCCTTACCGGAAAAAGCGATGGAGGGGGAAAGCGAAAGGGATATGAAATAAGCTTTTGAAAAATTGTGGAACCATAAAACTGGAGTTACTTTCGGAACTACTGTAAATACCACATACTAAGAATAAAGGTGCAAACATGAATAAAGGTGCAAAGCCGCTGTGTTGCATAACTTTAAATAGGGAGTATCTCATAACTCATATCGAACTTTTATGAAAAGAGAGTTTGTTAGCATATTTTCCATAAGCAGAAGCAAAGAAACAGCTCGGAGAGAGGCGAACATGGAACAAAAGGAGAAGGACGATAGGGTCACGCACATAGTGAAAATCAGTGAAATTTCCGAAGACAAACTCATACAAAGATATAAAGAGGATTTGGTCGTTCGAGAAGTGGAAGTAAGAATAAAGGTTGATGGAAAGATTCATACCCAGTTATTTTGTCTTCCTTCGCGTTTTGAAGAACTCGCAATCGGGTATTTAAACTCCGAAGGGCTTGACCCTTCTCACATCTCGAACATCGAGGTCGAAGAGGTAAATCCTGAGATATATGAAATACAGGTTAAGTCGGAAAAAAGAGTCTATCGAAATCCTTCAAAGGTCGCCTCAGAGATAAAAATAAAGAAAGAAGAAGTGCGTGAGCTGGTAAAAAAGTTAGAAAAAGGCAGTATTTTGTATAAAGCGACAGGAGGCACGCATGTCGTTGCTTCCTTTGATCAAAAAAGAGAAGCTTTCTTTATCGAGGATATTAGCAGGCATTGTGCAATAGACAAGCTCATAGGAACGTGCATTAAGCACGGGATAGAGATTTCCGAAAGTGTTTTGGTGACTTCTTGCAGACACACGCATTCCACGATAAAGAAAGTGATATTTGCAGGTTTCCCAGTTGTCATAAGCGTTTCTGGACCTACTGAACTGGCAATACGTGATGCAGCGGAATTTGGCATAACCCTCATCGGTTTCGCCCGCGATAACAGGTTTAATGTGTATACGAATGATTGGAGGATTTTGAGATAATGCTCGCAACTATTATACCTACCTCATAGAAAATTACCAGTGGGAAAGCGACAATGAGCTGACTCACGACGTCTGGCGGTGTAAAAATCGCAGCGAGGACGAACATTGCAACGATTACGTACCGCCTATATTCTCTTAGAGTATTTACCTGGACGAGTCCGGAATGAACGGCAAAGACGAGAACGATGGGAAGTTCAAACGATATCCCCAGTATGAGCGTTAATATAATGACGAAAGATATAAATTCGTATATGGAGTAAGTGGCAGCAACTCCCGCTGCTGTTGACATATAGTGGAGATAACGTAGAACGAGAGGCAACATAAGGAAATAAGAATAACTCACCCCTAAAACGAACAAGGAAATGGCGGAACTCAGCAATAGAATGAGGTGCGACTTTTTCATTGGATTCCTTATCCCGAACCTCACCTTCAATGTCTTATATACATAATGCCCTACAATAGGAACAGCAAGTATTACACCTACGAGCAAAGCCAGCTTTACCTTCAGCATGATCACCTCCACGGGCGAAATATAAATGAGAGTTGCACCTTCGGGAAGTAGGTCATGTTTTATTTTTAGCAACACAGGGTCTAAAAGTTGAAATGAAACAAAGAAACCGGCAAATATAACGGCGACAATGAGGATGATTTTTTTCTTTATCGCTACTATTATATATCCTAACTCCTCACTAATACTCGTCACCTTCAATCACTCCTATGGCTATGAATAAAGAGGTGATAATAAAAGCTAAAGCTAAAGAAAAAATAAGGAGAAATGAACGAAAATGACAATGACATAAGAAGTGGACCGGTAAGAGATGAGGAGATTCCACTGATGGAGCATCTCATCGAACTACGAAGAAGACTCGTGGTTGTTTTAATCCCTTTCGGTATTGTTACTCTGGTAATATTCCCTTTCTCAAACATTTTCCTTCAACACTTCTTATTTACCAATCTATTCTCTGAGGATATGCATATATACGTTTATAGCCCGATGGAATGGATGAGCGTGCGGCTTCTGTTCTCCTTTTTATTCGCTCTTTCTGTTACGATACCACTGTTATTATATGAGATTTTCGCTTTCATACGACCTGGGTTATATCCTTCAGAGCGGAAATTTTTCATGATGGTTGTTATACCTTCGCTATGTTTGTATGGAGTCGGTGCTCTCTTCGCATATCTCTTTGTCTTACCTCTGGTTTTCGGTTACCTCATCGCTTACTCCGGCGAGATAGCAAAGGTTGCGCTTTCTGCTAAAAGGATTTTTTCCATCATTCTTTACACTACCGTGGGATTCGGATTGAGTTTTCAAATCCCCTTAATAATGACTTTAGCGGTGAAGATGAAGCTCGTCACTTATTCATGGCTCAAAGATAAGCGATTGATAATCTATGGTCTGATAATAGGAATCGCTTTTTTTGTCATCGCGGACCCTACGGGTATTTCAATGTTGATGGCAGTGGTGTCAATAGCACTGTTTGAACTCGGATTACTCATAACAAAATATATTGGACGTAGGCGTGGATAGAATTTAAGTATTTGCACTTTTTAAGAGATGAAAATACATATCTTTATATTTATATATATCCACACCCTAACTTATAGATAGGAGGGAAAAAGCGATGGTATTTGGAATAGTGTTATTTTTTGGAATGCCTGGGGGAACCGAATGGATAGTAATAGCAATATTGATAGTTGTTTTGTTATTCGGCGCAGCTAAAATCCCACAACTTGCCAAGTCGTTTGGACAGGCAATGGGGGAGTTCAAAAAAGCGAAGCGCGAAGCGGAACTGAACTACAAAAAATTTGAGGAATCCGTGACAGGCAGTGAAGAAGAGATACCAAAGGAGAAGGCGAAGGTAAAAGCGGCAGCGAAGACAAAGGGCGAGGAAGTAAACATAAAAGAAGTGGCTGCGTATATGGGCATAGATACCGAAGGGAAGACCGAGGAGGAGTTAAAAGAGGAAGTTCAGGCAAAGATGGAAGCCTCTAAGTCCGAGAAGGAGTAGATTGAACTCCTTTGGTGTTTGAAATGGTTGGATTTATTTCGGGAAGCCAGGTAGATGTTAAAAGTAAATGTTCAAAGAATTTGCAAAAAATAATAAAATGGCTTAAAAAATAATAGGTTGTGGATTTTTATCAAACTTTTTTAAAAGTTTGATTCCACAACCATTTTTTTCCTTTTTTATGTTTCTAGATTATTGGCGGTATGATGTAGGGCATGACTTCACCAAGAGGCACGTTCGCACCAAAGAACACTGCCCTTCCAAGAAGTTCCCCGATTAGCGCACACACAAACACTGCGAATGTAAGAGCCGATGCTTTTGAGATGTCCTTCTTCTTCAGCGGCAATACAAGCGCTGTCAAGCATACGAGAGTCAGAATAACGCCTATTACCACTCGTGACCAGAAAAGCGCGGTGTAATCACCATGTAGCATGTTCTCCAGGGTTTTCGCTTGAGCCAATGTTGCGCCTTCCGTCTCTGCGGTTTGTAACACAGATATGTTTGCAAACAGTGTAAAGAGCAGCACGATTACCATTACCAGCGCAATTCCCCACGTAGCCCAAAGATAGCGAGCAAAAGGCTCCACAGTTTCTTTTTTAAGCATGTATTTCAATGAAAGAACTGCAGCTACTGCCGTTACGCCCACGAGCAGAGTGGTAACGAAGAAGAACAGCGGCGTTGTGGCTTGGTCCATAGCGGGCAGACCCAACATCATATACGCCTTCGCGCTTACACCGAGGAACGCAATTCCCACAATCGCAGATATTATACCAACAGCCTTCCTGAGTGGTATAAAGGGCTTTGCTATCTTAGGTATTAGTGGTATCCCCTTGAGACTACCGTATTCTGGCTCGAATAGCCACAGCACTGTGTATATCACTGCTAAGATTACAAATATTGTCAACACCAAGGACTCTCGACTCAGCCATGACGTAGCTAAGTTTGCATTCATCGTCTTCATTGCCAAAAACGGTCGTGCCTCGTGAGAGAGCATTGCTATCAGACCAATTATTGCGATCGGGACACATACCCATGCCCCGGTCTCAAAGAACCTCAAATCCTCCTTTCCTTTCGCGAGAAAGTCCGCGATGACCATTGCTATCAGTGCGCCCACTGCCATCTGACTGAATACCGTAAATACGACGTATGCTGTATGGCTCATTATTTTCTAACCTCCTTTTTTCCTTTATATGCGCTCCTGTAGTCTTCCCATGCTACCCGCCTTCATTGCAGTATACACTGGTGTTATCTGAGCTAT
Organism: Candidatus Methanophagales archaeon; assembly: GCA_023131215.1. Classification (GTDB taxonomy): domain Archaea; phylum Halobacteriota; class Syntropharchaeia; order Alkanophagales; family Methanospirareceae; genus JAGXOS01. The sequence continues at coordinate 20,265 of JAGLZV010000042.1, forward strand.
ATCGCCCCCAAGACGGCACTTCGTCGCACAGAAAAGTGCGCATCTTGGTTTTGGTTCTCTCTCTTTTCCTGGTTCAAAAGGTTGCACGCAGAAGGTGCATTTGTCCATTAATCCCTCGTATTCCTTGAGTTCAGGTGGCAGGTCATGTGGATATTTTGGTGCTCCAAACGGGCATGCCCAACTGCAATATCCGCATCCTATGCACTTGCTCTTATCGGTCAAAACAATACCGTCTTCTCGCTTGGATATCGCTTTTGTTGGGCATGCTGCCACACATGCAGGCTCGTAGCAGTGCATACATGAAATTGCCACATTCTTCTCTCCCGGTCTGCCCTCGTTGATCGTTACCACTCGAACTCTTGCTGTCCCCTCTGGAACGTGGTTCTGGTCCTTGCAGATGGCAAAACAGCCTCCACAGTCTATACAGCGCTCAATCACATTCAGGAATTTATATGTTGTCATCTTTTACTCTTCCTCCTATACCGGATATACCTTACACAGGCATGCTTTCGTCTCTTGCATGTTCGTTGTTCTGTCGTAGCCATCCACACATATTATGTTGCAAGAATCACCAAGTGCGATTTCTGCGCATCCAGGTGGGTATCTGTCCGCATAAGGAACTCCTTCAAACCAGCCTGCCCAGTGGTAAGGCATGAATACCGTTTGGTTGTTCACACGCTCCGTCACATACGCTCTCACCTTGCACTTTCCTCTCAGTGTCTGTACCCATATGTAGTCCCAATGTTTGACCCCTATCTCCATTGCCACTTTTGGATTTATCTCCGCATACATCTCCGGCTGAAGCTCCACAAGGTAACGACACGACCTTGTCTCCGCTCCACCACCCATGTGCTCCACCTGCCTTCCCGTGGTGAGTATGAGCGGATAGTCATTCACTAAGTTCTTCCTTTCCTGCTGTATCGTCTTAAACAGGCATTTCACACGGTAGTGGTCTTCCATATCGTCATAGGTCTGATATTTATCAACCAGGTCAGGTCTTGGACTTTCTATCGGCTCTCTGTGTACGGGAACCGGGTCAGGCAAGTTCCAGGCTCGGAATCTCGATTTTCCTGCTCCTGATGGGCACTTGTTCTGTGCAATCATTTCCTTCCAATCACAGTCCAACTCAAACTTCCATCCCGAACCCGGCGTGCCGTCGCAGTTCATCTCGTCATATCCTTCCGAGTATCCGTATGCTGCACCTAACATGCTCACGCCATCATCCGAAACAGGGTTACCGGGTGTAGAGTCCGCCCCTCTGAATCGGGTTCTAAATTCGTTACCTCCTTCTGAGACCGGTATATCATTTCTGTATAAAAGCGGTGTTCCCGGATGTTCATCATTCCAGCAGGGCCACGGAAGTCCCCAGTATTCTCCTTTCACCGGACCACTTTTTGCCTGACAATCCTCGCAAGAGAAAGCACAACAGTATTCTTGCTGTCGCTTCAGCCTCTCCGGAGACTGCCGCATCATGATTACACAGGCACCGCGGTTAATCTCTCTGAGAACGTCATCAGGACTGTCGTAAGTGAAGTGCGCACCTAACCCAAGCCTATCTGCAAGCTCCTTCATAATCCACATATCTGGCTTGCTGTCAAACAAGGGTTCCACCAGCTTGTTTCTCCACTGCACCTGCCTCGCACTGTTCGTAACGCTTCCATCTTTCTCGAAGACCGTGGATGCCGGCAGTATTATAATTCCATCGTCTCTGTCCGCGAGGGATGCTGCAATCGTCGCATGCGGGTCCACGCCAACAAGCAGTTCGACCTCTTCCAGCGCCTTCTTCATCCTCTTCATCTCTGTGATCGAGTTCAGCGAATGTCCCCACACGAAAACCATCTTGACCGGATTTGGCTGTTTAACCGATGCGTCGAGCACACCTTCATACCATCTTGAGACCGTAAGTCCCTTCACGTGCATCAACGACTTGCCATCGTGCTCATCAAACTTCGCCTTCATCTCCTCGAAGGTTATTGGTGCATGCTCATTCCAGACGCCAATCCAGTGCTTCCACGAGCCTTCTGTGAGACCGTAGTATGATGGAAGCCAGTGTGAAAGCACGCACATGTCGGTCGCACCCTGCACGTTATCGTGTCCTCTGAATGCGTTGCAGCCCCCACCGGGTCTTCCAACATAGCCCATGAGCATCGAGAGGCATGCAAACGACCTGATGTTTTGCGTGCCAACGGTGTGTTGCGTCGCGCCCATAGCCCAGCAGATGCAGGCGGGGCTGCCTTCGCGTGGTGGATGTGCCCAGTCATAAGCGAGCTGCCTTATCGTATCTGCCGGAACCCAAGTGATGTCCTCCACAACCTCGGGCGGATATTTATCCACTTCCGCTTTGAATTGTTCAAATCCGTATGTTCGCTTCTCGATGAAATCCTTGTTGTGCCAGTCGTTCTTGATAATCTCATGGCATATTCCCCATATTAACGGAATATCTGTTCCCGGCCTGAACCGCACGTACTGATCTGCCAGCGCCGCGGACTTCGTAAATCGTGGGTCCGCTACGATGAACTTTGCACCTCTGTTCTTTGCCTCAAGGATGTGCTGCATCGAAACTGGATGTGACTCCGCAGCATTTTCACCGCAGAAGAAGATCAACCCTGAGTTGCGCATATCGTTCCACGAGTTGGTCATCGCGCCAAAGCTCCATGTGTTTGCCATCCCTGCAACAGTTGTAGAATGACATATCCTCGCCTGGTGGTCTACGTTGTTCGTGCCGTTGAACGCAGCAAACTTCCTGAATAAGTAGCACTCTTCATTTGTTACTTTGGCAGACCCAATCCACATTATCGAGTCAGGTCCATAGTTCGCCTTTATCTCTTTTACCTTGTTCGCAATTGTATCTAACGCTTCAGTCCATGAAATTTTCACCCACTTGCCCCCTTCCTTCTTCAACGGATATTTCAGTCTGGTCCCCGAGTTAAGCATCTCTGCTATTGATGTCCCCTTGGAACACATCGCACCGCGGTTTATCGGATTCTCTACCCACGGCTCTATACCAGTACATACACCGTCCTCAACTCTTCCGAGGAATCCGCATCCCAATGCACAATGAGAGCAGTGCGATTTTACAAGATCTACGCCTGGTGCCGCAGGAGCCGCACTCGCTGGTTCGATCAGATTATCTACAAACTTCGTAGGATAAGCGCCGACCTCGCCGATTCCACTAAGAGCAGCAGCCGTTCCTAAAGCTGTCAGTTTGCTGAACGTCCGCCTTGACATTCTGAAATCGCTACAACTACCAATAGAGTTTGTTCTTGTCGCCATATTTCTCCTCTTTTTATCCTTATATTTTACCTCCTTCTAATACTTCGTATATTCACACTATATAAAACTTGTGGTTTTTTAACGGATATAAAAATTCCAGCAAAATTCTCCTATAAAGTTGAACGTATAGATACTCCCAATATTTTTAAATAAAAATAGAATTTTACACTATGATTTCTAAATCATTGTAGGTTTTTAAATTTTTTTCTAAATATTTTAGGTTTTATTTGCTTACCCTAACTAAATTGTCAAATACAAATTTTAAAAAGAAAAGGGTTTATAGCTCAACCTTAAGCTCTTCCTTCAGTGTCTTTAGCACGAGCTCGGAATCCACGCTTTCCACACCCTCTATCTTCTTCTTTTTCTCAATAACAGCTCCACATTCCCCATGACCAGTGCACTTAGAGATAACAAGCAGGTCAAAATCGCCGGTTACGTGGTGAATGCAACAACTCTCATCCAGTTTCGCTATCTCTTTTCCAACCTCTTCAATGCTATATCCTGGCTTGATTTTTATCTTCGTGATTAACGTGACCATGCCGAGTTCAGAGGTATCGAGAATCGCAGTATAACCGCAGATAATGCCTTTTTTCGTTAGTTTTTTCACTCTCTCGCTTACAGTAGCAGTGCTTACGCCTATCTTCTGTGCAATCTTCGTGAAAGAACTGCGAGAATCCAACTGCAGTTCCCTCAATATTTTCTTGTCTAATTCATCCATTTTTTATAAGTTTTTTATATCTTCTTCACCCGCCATTATCCATCAACCTTTAATAATTTCCATCTTCATACTATATAAAACTTAATGGTTTTTAGCGAATATAGAAATATTAGCATAGATTTATTAAACAAACATTGATTTTCATCATTTCTGCACTGTTTCCATTTCCAACAATTCATCGATCACCGCATCCTCCAACAGAAGAAATCCTTTTGTGAGTTTTGCAATTCCTTTGTAGAAATTCGATAGCTCGCATTCGTATAACGCATCGCAGAAATCCGGCACCCATCTCAATAAGTGGTCATTCAGAAATTCCTTCTGCAGGTTTAAGCATTCCTCTATTCTTTCTTCATTATCCGATGACAATTCCTCCTCGCATAAATAGTGCATAAACTTGAGCTCAAATGCGATGTGGTCTTCTGGCTCTGCATAATCCCCCGATTTAACGATACCCGCTTTTCTGCAAGCCCTCTTCACCTTTAACAGCGATTCCCCCATCAGCTTACCATCCATCCACCACGACTCGTAAGGCTGCACCGGAAGTCTATGAGGACCGATGAATAAGAGAGTGAATTCGTCTACCAGGTTTTCATACAATTCATCCGCGGCTTTATCTTTGTCCTTTTCCATAAATTCTTTTAATCCACGAAAACCCTCGGATAGCTCTTCGTCTAATGGTATCAAGTCAGGAAAAGAGATTTTCCCCTTCACCAGATCATCAGCAAGCTCTTTCGGCGGCTCCTCTAAATACATTCGATACAAAAAGGCATAGAAGTTCCTTCTCATTTCCAAAATTTCTTTTGTTTCTCCCGCCATCATATTCGTTTAGCCCCTTTTATAACCACAGATTACTTAACTAACGCCCTCCACGCCCATCTTCCTATACATCCACTCAACCGCTTTTGAAGCTCTGCACTCTTCGCAATATCTGAGCAATTCTAATTGCTCCTCTACCCCGAGTTCTCCTTTCCCTTTCCCTTCGCCTTCTCTTTCCTTTAACAGCTCAGATATTCGCTCAAACGCTGACCTGCTCATAAACAATTTTCCACATCCCGCACATGCGATGAGCTCAGGTTCAACAATAGTTTTCCCTTCTTGTTCAACCAGCCTCGAAAAATCAAGCGCTCTCTCTAAGGTAACCGCTTCTTCCGGGCATGCTCTCTCGCATAAGCCGCAGGCAATACAGTTTCCATATACAAAATTGATTTTATTCCCTTCCTTACTTAAGGCATTTGTCGAGCATAGGTTCACGCATGCGTTGCATATCGTGCATTTAGAATCAATAGCGACATCAGCGAATGGAAACTTCGTATTCTCCTCTATTAAAGTTGGATGCACTTTTGTTTTCTTATGAAGATTTTGTATCAATTCTAACAGAACATCCCTTTTTGGTTTAGTAAAGTCAATCTTTTCCCGCTCCATGCTTCTAATAGGAGAAGGACTTAGCTCCTTGACAAAATCTTCAATCTTCTCCACTGCATCGAACTGACTATCGCTTATCACGAGCACCCTTTCTCTCGAATCTAAACCCAAATCGAACGCAGATAAGGTCATTCGTGCAAATTTTACCATAGATTCGATTTGTTCAAGATGGCTGTTCTTGCATCCCCACAGAATAACACCATCAGCTCCAAGTTCAAATGCGCTAAGTATGTGTGTTTCTGAGAGCAAATCAATGCAAGGCACGAAGAGGGGTAGCAATGTCGGGTAACGAATTTTCTTCCTGCCAATGGCATTTAAAGTTTCAAAGTGTTCTGAACAGGCAAACAAAAGAACCTTTGGGGCTAAATCCGCTGATAATAGGTTTTCTATTTGAGAATACCTTAAATGGTTTGGATATTCTTGTAATTGGGGAACTGACAATGGGCATAGAGCACAGCAGAGTCCGCATCCTTGACATCTAATCTCGTTAAATATCATCTTTGCACCCTCCCTCCTTATCGCGTCGTAGGGACAGGGTAAACAAAACTCACACCCAATTAATTCGCTCCTCCCACTCGCACACCTCTCCAAATCTAAATCCAAATACTTATTCTTCTCTATTTCCCCCGAATTCGATACAAGTTCAAGCGCTTTGCTCAGTGCATCTTCGTAATCCGCTGCTGTGTAAATCCCGAATTGAGTTGACCACTTCCATTCCTTGTCCTTGGTTATCACCAGAATTTGCCCTGCGTGAATGACTTCTCGATTGTGGAACTCAATGGCACCTGTTGGACATACATCAATACAGTCGCCGCATTCATCGCATCCCTCTCCTATTGTGTATGCCGCATCATATCGTATCGCATTTTTCGGGCACGCATCCACGCAAAGACCACAGGATATGCACCTCTCTACGTCTATATTTTTTTCTATTTCCACCTCGAATTCGCCGATATTTCCACTTATGCCTTTAACTTCGCCAATATGTATCGCAATGTCATCGCACCATTCCTGCACGTTCTTTGTCAAGAGATGCACGTTTGACAGATTAGAAAGACTTTTTGCAACTTCTATTGCTCCTCCATCCCCTATTACTAACACATCATATCCAACATTCACAGCGATTTTTTTAGGTTCTGGAAGTGCGCTTTCTATCGCAACATAACTGATAGCGGCTTTTATCATGCTTTTAGCTTTTTCAGTCGCTTCTTTTCTTCCATGCACCCAACCACAGTGCTCCCTGACGTTTAAGAAGAAGGTATTACATCCGAATCCATAAATCACTCTTTCAAAGATGTGTTTCTTCTCTGTACAAGCAGCTATTATTATGCCGTCAAGCTCTAATCTTCTGATGTCGTCTATGATATAGTCTAATCCCCCCTGACACAATTGGTCATGGAGTTCGACGACTTCAACTTCCTTATCTTTCCTCAAGCCCTTTTTGACGTTTTTAAAATCTATGTCTATGGTGTTGTTGCAAGAGCAAAGGAAGATTCCCAGTCTCATAAATGACATTTTTTTATTGGCGCAATAAATAACTTGTTGTTTTTTTCGTCAACCTTTTCTTGTCTAATTCATTCATTTTTTATTCCTGTTTATATTCATTAAGTGCGAATTTCAGCGTCCTTTTTGCTAAACAAACGCAATGAATCTTCTGTTTTGGAATATCACCAAGCCAGTCTATTACATCCTCCTCTTCTATTATTCCTACGTTCACTTTCTTGAGGAAGTATTCTATCGCCGTGCTTGAATATCCAGATATTTTCAGTAAGTTTTTTATATTTTCTTCACCCGCCATTATCCATCAACCTTTAATAATTTCCATCTTCATACTATATAAAACTTAATGGTTTTTAGCGAATATAAAAATATTAGCATAGGTTTTTAAACAAACATGGAATAAACTAACATACATAAATGGTAATGAAAGACAGCATAAAAATGAAGCATGGTGCAGGTGGGGAAGGGTGCTTCAACTTTTCCAGTATTTGCTTCGCTAAATCTTCGTTTTGATATCTGAATATCGTTTAAGCTTCGTCACTTTTGCCTGGAATAAAGTTCATCCACCACTTCCTTAGGCAGTTGTTTCGCAATGTCTATTTTCTTTACGCAACTTGTCTTTATTCCTCTCTTCTTCGCTTCCTCCTTTAAATCCTTCGCTTTTATTTTCTTCACCAAATCCTCTAACTCCTCACCCATGTTAGTTCTTTCACATCCTAACCTCCTAACAAATCTTTCTTATTTTTTCATTGTATATAAGGTATAACTTCCTTCTATTTAAGACACGGATTTACACTGATTTACGCGGACTTATTTAAATTTAAATTTGACATTGTTGATTTTTATCATCTGTGTTAATCTGCGTTAATCTGTGTCGAAAAAATAATTTATTTAATAGCTTGTTACCTGACATTTCAATGCTTTAGTTTACACTTGTAAAATATAAAACTTTAAAGGGAAAGGGTTGATTTAGATGGTAGTTATGCGAGGAGCTTGATAAAAACAAGAGCGGTTCTGAAAGACAGAGCAAAAGCAGAGGTTATTGGTGAAACTTATGGAAATGCACCTTTCGCAAGAGGGCATGTTGATTGTGTTGAGGTTTTAACCGGGAAGGAGGCAACAGCAAAAGCGATACCGATTGTTTCCGTGCGCGATGAGCACGCGAAGGTGACGCATGAGGCTGCAATAGGGTCGGTGGATAAGAAACAGATGGAAACGTTAATGGCAAGAGGACTTACCGAGGAAGAAGCAATTGATGTTATTGTGAGAGGGATATTGAGGTGAAGATAAAAAACCCGTTAGATAGTTTGTTTGTTTGAGAAAGAGAGTGGAGGAGGTGTAAAAGGATGTGAGTAAAGAAAAATAAGGGGATAGGTAGTTCATCCAGAGGGACGTATATACGAAGTATTGCGGATATCCCGAAGTTATGCTCCATCGCTAAGTGGTAGAAGGAGAAATATGTATAAACAATCTTAAAGAGGCTACTGAGCTTTATTTGGTTGAGCTTCCGTTAAAGGAAGAAAGAAAAACGTTGATGACAACATTTGAGGTGGCAGTCAGTGTCAAAGCTTAGGAAAGTTTCAGGAGAAAAATTGGTAAAAGGGGATGAAAATGAATTTTCAAAGTATCTATAAACACCCAAGCAGAACTCTCGCAATCCTTCGGTTTGTGGTTCGCTGTTGCTCACCCAAATTCCGCCTATCTCTCGTCTCAGGAATGTATTCCGCACAATTCCATCTTTGGATTATAAAAAATTGTGGGTTGCTTCGGCACTAATATCCTCGTGGTTCCTTCTTTTGTCTCTGAAAACGTTTGTTAGTAGAAAAATGGCAAGTTATTTATATAGTTTCAGCTAATGGATATATGGAGGTTCTCTGAAGACCATAACATCGTTCTTGCTGATAACCAAGAAGGAACAGGAACAAAAATGAAGCAACATTTTGAAAAACCTTCTAAGGAAGTATCGGAAAGGATGAAGAGAGTCAGGAGCCGAGATACTGGTCTAGAAAAAGCGATGGAAGAAATTTTGAATAGTCTTCACATATCATATGAAAAACAACCAGATTTTTTGGGGCACCCTGATTTTAGGATTAAAGGGACTAATGTTTTAATCTTTTGTGACAGTTCGTTTTGGCATGGAAGACGAGAATCAGAAATTACCGGTGAGGCCTTTAAAAAAAATCGAGAATTTTGGACGGAAAAACTAATGGAAAACAAAAAAAGAGACCAACGGATCAATCGTTCATTGCGCAAGGACGGCTGGTCAGTTCAGCGTTTTTGGGATACGGACATATTAAAACGGCATGATAAAGTAAAAAATAGATTACGGAGGATAATCAATGAAAAAAGTGGATAGCGCATTAACTGCAATAGATTTGTTTTGTGGTGCTGGTGGGTTAACGCTTGGGTTGAAACATGCAGGATTTAACGTTGTCGCAGGCGTTGAAGTAAATCCGGAAATAGCGAAAACTTACAAAGCGAATCATCCAACTACGAAGCTTTTAATACGCGACGTTCGAGAAATTACCGGGGAGGAAATTCTTGATTTAACGGGTTTAAAAGAAATTGACCTCATCGCTGGTTGTCCACCATGCCAGGGATTCTCAAAGCTTACGGACAAGTACCACAGGAAAGATCCAAGAAACGATTTGGTACTTGAGATGGCAAGGTTAATCGAGGAAATAGCACCTAAGATGGTCATGATGGAAAACGTTTCGGGGCTTGCTGGTCGTGGAAAACCGGTTCTTGACGAGTTTATGAAAAAAATAAAAAAGCTTGGATACATAATTAATGAGGACATTTTACAGATGGCTGACTATGGCGTTCCACAATCACGCAAACGATTAGTATTGCTAGCGGGTAAGGGATTTGAGATATCCTTACCGGAACCCTCGCATTGTCGTACCGGTGACGAAAAGAAAGGGTTAAAACCTTGGTTAACTCTCGCCGACGTCATTAAAAGCATGCCAAAACCGGTCACGCTTTCCCATGCCAAAGAACAAGGTGGTCCGAAAAAATTCGACTGGCACGTAGTTAGTGATTTGAAAGAGATAAGCATACAAAGGTTAAAGGTACTCGATGCGGGGGACAGTAGGGGATCGTTACCAAAGGAATTAAGACCAAAATGCCATGTGAAAAGCAACAAAGGTTTTCAAAACGTTTACGGTCGGCTTAGTTGGGAACAGACGCCACCGACCATTACGAGCGGTTGTACTAGAACATGCATGGGACGATTCGGGCACCCCGACGAGTTAAGAACCATATCCGTAAGGGAAGCCGCTTTGATACAGACATTTCCCATGAACTACGAGTTTGACAC
>JAGLZV010000043.1 GCA_023131215.1 Candidatus Methanophagales archaeon
TTTTTTAAACTTCCTCTTAGCGAAAAAGGGAATGTGCAGAATAATTTTCGTATAAAATAGGCAAGTTTTTTATACCTCTTCTCACATACACATAAAGCGTGATTGCACATGGAAGTAGTAAAAGTTGGATTTGTGAAATTGGGAAATATAGGGACTTCGAGAATAGTGGATTTGTTGCTGGACGAGAGAGCTGACAGAGAGGATATAGACGTTCGTGTATTGGGGACGGGTGCGAAGATGACACCAGAAAATGCGGCAGACACTTCTCGCTTACTGGACTGGGACCCGGATGTGGTGGTGGTTATCAGTCCCAATGCTGCTCTTCCAGGCCCTAAGAGCGCACGGGAGATGGTAAAGGAGAAAGGCAAGCCTTGCATCGTTATCTCAGACGCACCGGCGAAAAAAGCGGTGGATAAGTTAAAGGAAGGAGGGTTTGGATACATTATAATACCGGGTGACCCGATGATAGGTGCGAGGAGAGAGTTTTTAGACCCCGTAGAGATGAGCCTGTTCAATGCCGACGTCCTTTCTGTTCTGTCCATAACAGGAGTAGCAAAATTGGTGCAAGAAGAGATTGACGGCGTCATTGAAGCGATAAAGAAAGGTGAAGAAGTGAAAGTACCTCAGATAATAGCAACTGCGGAGCGAGCGGTAGAAAGGGCAAAGTTTTCAAATCCTTATGCAAAAGCGAAAGCCATTGCCGCTTATAGCATGGCAGAGAAAGTAGCGGAACTGGATGTAAAAGGGTGTTTCATGATGAAGAACCCCGATGAGTACGTGCCAGTGGTAGCAGCAGCGCATGAGCTATTGAGAGAAGCGGCAAAGCTTGCCTTCGAAGCGAGAGAAATAGAAAAACAAGCTGATAGCTTAGTTCGTGAGCCTCATTCCAGAACAGGAGAGATAATGAAGAAGGAGAAGTTAATGGAGAAGCCGAGTGCGTGATTTTTCACGCCTCCCTCCTTTTTATTTTTCGAGAACGCTTTTCTTTTTCTAACAAGAAAATGATGCAGAATGCCTGATACATGATACAGGTTTGAGGTGCATCTTCACAATTTCTCGTGGAAATCTGTGTAATCTTGTGGTTATTAAAAGAAGCTAAACATCCATGAAAAACTCAAAAACGCTTGATAAAATCCTCACCGTATTGCTGATTATTTCTATTATCACAGCATCTGCACTAACTATCTACGCATGGTGGCACTGGGGAAAAGGAGAAGAGTTCACCGAGTTCTACATTCTCGGCGAAGGAGGTAAAGCGGCAGATTATCCATCGCGCCTTTCCGCAGGCGAAGAAGGAAAAGTAATAGTTGGCGTGGTTAACCACGAATATGAACCCGTCTCATATTTGTTCAGGGCGGAGATAGAAAACAGAACAATTGGCGAAAAGGAAATACAATTGGCACATAACGAAACGCTGGAGTTCACATTCACGTTTACATTTCCCGAGACAAGCGAAAAGGGGAGGAAAAAACTGGAATTCTTCTTGTTTAAAGAAAATCAAAGTGAAAGTGAAGGCGGAAGGGAAGGCATAGGTGCAGCCGAGCCTTACCTGGAACTCCATCTCGAGATAGATGTTCGATAAAGATAATAAAAAATGAATATCAACAGGATAGATATGCCAATCAGTTCAGAAACAAAAGTGAATGAGAGTTCAGCTCCAGTCAAAGGCGAATAAGTCCCGAAAAACACCCTTAAAAAGTAATCCCACCAGTGCTCTTCTACCACGCCCTGCGGGAAATCAAATCCAAAAACAGGATAGAACAGTGTTTTGGGACTGAGCCACATCTGATCTTCGCAGAGGTGAATAAAAGAAGCAAAACTGAGGAAAACAACCCCTTTTTCTTCGCTTCCGTTTCGCTTGTATAAGTAAGTGCCAATGAGTAGCAGGATAAAAGCGAATAGAAGCGTGTGAGCAAATAATCTTCCATTTGAAATGGAATTTGTCAACAAAATTTCTCCTACTGGCTTATCTATTAAATCCGGCAGGATCGCTCCAGTGAGAACAAAGAGATAGAGCCGGCGATCCTGCTCGATTTTTAATATGCGGAAAAACAGAAATGCGATTCCCAGTGTTATCCCCAGATGTCCAAAAAGGAACATGCTTACTCAAAAAAATTGTCATGTTTAAAGTTTTTCTTTTCCGAAAACACTCTTCTTTTTCTAAAAGAAAAGGGTTTAAAGATGGGCCCGATGCGATTCGAACGCATGACCTTCGCCTCGTAAAGGCGACGTCATTCCAACTAGACCACGGGCCCTCTTTGGTTAAAATTCACCACCAGCAGATATAATTTCAACCTCACCCTTTATAAATTTTAAAAAACTTTTTTTCTTTGGTAAAGAAAAACTTTCTTTTTTAAAGAAAGGTTTTGAGGTGATTGAAATCATAGATATACACTGCCATTTGACGTTTAAGGAATACGACGCCGACCGGGAGCAGGTGATAGAGGAAGCGAAGAAGATATTGAAGGGTGTGGTGACAAGTGGAGTAGAGCCTGAAGATGCAAAGCGTGCATTAGAGCTTATGGAGATGCATGAAGGCTTCGTTTTTGTTACGCTTGGGCTCCACCCAATACATGTAGCGGGGAAAACCGACCAGGAGATAGAGGAGTATGAGGAGTTTATAAGTGAGAACAAGCGGAAAATTGTGGGCATTGGAGAGATAGGACTTGACTACCATTGGATAAGAGATCCGTTAAAGATAAAGAGGACGAAGGAGGTATTTGTGGAGTTTCTGGGGTTAGCGAAGGAGCTTGATTTGCCGGTTGTGCTTCATTTGCGAGGCACTGGTAGCGAGGCAATAGAAGAAGGGTTGAAAATTGTTTTGGATGAGGACGTAAGGAAAGCGGTTTTTCATTGCTTCACGGGAAAGCCGCAACTTGCGGAGCAGATATGCGAGGAAGAATATTACATATCGTTGCCCGCATCAATAGTGAGAAGCAAGAGCATGAAGAAGGTGGCGAAGCGAATACCAATCTCGCTTTTACTTACCGAGACTGATGCACCCTATCTCTCACCAGATGAGAGTGAAGAAAGGAATGTTCCACAGCACGTAAAAGAGGTGTATGAAGAGATAGCGAGACAAAGGCAGATTGGGGTGCCTGTAGCAGAAGAGGAAATAGAGCGGAACTTTGAGCGGTTGTTTGAGGTTGAGTTGTGATACTTTTATCA
>JAGLZV010000044.1 GCA_023131215.1 Candidatus Methanophagales archaeon
TACTCACGCAAATTGCCTGCTCTTATGCGCTCTTTTGCCTTTTTCACCTCCTTATCCAGAAGCAGCGTGTTATGTCTTGCTATCAACAACGCTCGGTCCTTATTGTTTTTCCCCCTTAACTCTTCTATACTCGAAGAAGAGCAAACACTACAATTGCATGGCAAATCATCCAATTCACTTAATCTTACTTCCCCTTCTTCTACCTGATAAATACCCTGGTAGCCTCTTATCACCGCATTCGTATCGTCTATTACATCCACGCCCATGTAAAACAGAAGTGCGGCATTTTCCGCTGTCGCTATCGCGGGAACCCACAACGCTACATCCGGCGGTATGGAGTTTCTCGCATCAATTACTCTACGGACAAAATCCCTTGGGCTGCTGAGCATATTGGAAGCGAAGGAGAGCACAAAAAAATCAACAAATAGTGAAGGTATTGCTTCTTCCACTTTTGTGAACGAAGGGTGAACTTCAGGCAAGAGAAGTGTGCCCCGCAGAGTGCTCCATGTTTCTTCCGAAAATAAATCTTTAAAATTTGTATCTTCTGCACTTATCACTTTGATTTCATCTTCGATTCTTTTTCCACTTAAAGACTCAGTCCTGAGCATCAGAGGTGTTTGCGCTTGATTTCCTCCATTTAGCGACAATTTCCCTATCCTCGCCGCTCCGTCTCTCTTTCTTACCTCGTAAAACTTGCTCATCTCTCAAAATACCTATCTGCATTTTTGTAATCAAACTCCTCCTCTTCCTCAAGCACATTCCTTATGAAGTTGAACAATTTCATCCTCGTATCCAATCCGATATTTGGATACCATACAGGAGAAGCAACTACAAGTCCTCTGAATACATAAAACGGCTGTATCACCTCTAATAATTCATAATCGCCTGTTCTTTCAAGATACACCTCGAAAAACAAGTCATACAACCTCTTGAAATCCTTATCAATCGCTTTCCCATCGGTTTTGAGAAGTCCGAAAAACAGATAGTTTATCGTCATCGAGGAAACGTCGTCGGCGGCTTCGCCCCATTCTCCCCGGCTGCGGTCAAGCACCGTAAAATCGGTCTCTTCCCGGAACATAACATTCCAGGGATGGAAATCGCCGTGAACCATACACAACCTTTTTGTTCTCTCCTTCAGCTTCCATCTCCAGTCTATGCTAAGCTTCTCTATTTCCTTCAGCTCTTCACTCGTTATGAACTCACTTCGGGGTGGATAACTGTCTGTAAGCCCAAATATGCATTCGCTATGCCCCACTAATTCCCGTATCCTTCGCACATAAAGTCCTGCATCGTCCCTCTTGACGGCGTGTATATCAGCTAAATAGGAAGCAAGAGCGGATGCCCTTTCCTCATCCTCTTTTCTTAATTCTCCACCTTCTTTTAACCTATCCAGGTCCTCAACGTATTCTTCGCCTTCCACTTTATCGCATACAATGAAATATTCCTCCGCATCGCTTGCTGATTCCATTCTTCCATCCCTCGTAAAGTAACCGACGTCGAGGGATTTCACATGTAGCGGAAGCTTATTGAACGCGTGGTGCTGCCAAATCATTATTTGCGCACGGTCCGAGAAATGGTCATGCCCAAACCCATTCCCCCGCATCGAGGAGATAACCACTTCTTTTATTTCCCCTTCGCCAGTCTCAAACGCTACGAAGTAAGGTTTGCCATACCCAAAACCTTTTATTTCTTCTTCCGGCTTCGGCTTCGACTCCAATCCCAACTCCTTTACGCTTAGTATTCGCAAAGGAATTCCAAACTTGCTCTCCAAATATTCTTTTATTTTTTCTTTCATACTCCAGTGGAAACATATCCGCAAACAATACTTATATTATGATGCATTTTATTTTTCACATCGGAATTTTTAAAAAGATAAAGTGGGGTAGAGATAAAATATGGAAAACCTGTTCGAGGACCTGATAGGCGAAGGTAAGATATTCGCAAACAAAGAGGTGCTTCGCCCTACTTATATCCCCGAAAATTTACCACATCGGAAGAAGCAAATAAAAGGCTTAGCGGATACGTTATCCGCAGCGTTGAAAGGAGAGACACCGTCTAATATATTGATCTATGGTAAGGCTGGAACAGGTAAGACCGCTACGGTAAAATATGTGAGCAAGGAATTAGAAGAGATGGGGAAGAAGAGAGGCAGTAAATGCTCTCTGATATACATCAACAGCGAGGTATTTGATACGCAGTATCGTGTTTTTGCTTATCTCGCGAGGGTGTTCAATAAGCACGTTCCGATGATAGGATGGCCGACGGACATGGTGTATTCAGAGTTCAAGACAGGGATAGATGCAGAAGATAGATGCGTAATCGTGATATTGGATGAGGTGGACAAGTTAGCAGGCAAAGGGGATGGAGCCTTATATAACATCTCAAGGATAAACAGCGAACTAAATAATGCAAAGGTAAGCATGATAGGTATTTCAAATGACCTGACATTCACGGAGCTATTGGACCCGAGGGTGAGGTCGTCGTTAGGCGAGGAGGAAATAATATTTCCGCCCTACAATGCCGATCAGTTGCAGGATATTCTGGGTGAGAGAGCGGAAAAGGCGTTCAATGAATCTGCGTTAGGCGATGCGGTGATACCATTATGCGCTGCTTTTGCCGCCCAAGAGCATGGAGACGCAAGGCGTGCTCTTGACCTGCTACGTGTATCAGGGGAAATTGCAGAGCGCACGAAACTCGATGTAGTAACTGAAGAACATGTGCGGCTTGCAAGTGAAAAGATAGAAGCGAATAGAATTGTTGAGGTGGTGAAAACACTGCCGCTACAAACAAAGATCGTGTTAAACAGTGTGCTCTTGCTAAACAGGGAGAGAAACAAAAGACGCTTCTCCAGCGGTGAGGTCTAT
The DNA here is from genome assembly GCA_023131215.1 of Candidatus Methanophagales archaeon. Taxonomy (GTDB): domain Archaea; phylum Halobacteriota; class Syntropharchaeia; order Alkanophagales; family Methanospirareceae; genus JAGXOS01. The sequence goes on from JAGLZV010000044.1 coordinate 2,865, forward strand.
AATATGTATCGGAAGTTATGTAGTCATCTGAATATGGAGGCGTTAACGCAACGGCGTGTTACCGATTTGGTCTCGGAGTTGGACATTTTAGGATTAATAAACGCGGTGATAGTAAGCAAAGGTAGATATGGGAGGACAAAGGAGATATCACTAAGTGTGGCAGAAGAGAGTGTGCAACCAGTTTTACTTGAAGACTATAAGCTTAAAGCAATATCTAATATCAGAGTAAAAACGCAGATAACATTGTAGGGGGATGAAAGATGAGCGGAGAAGAAGAAAAAGAAAAAACAAAGTCGGTGTATGTCAAGTTTGAGGTGCCGGAGGAACTGCAAAGCAAGTCGTTAGAGGCGTTGGATTTTGCAAGGACTACGGGCAGCGTAAAGAAGGGGACAAATGAAACCACAAAAATCATAGAAAGGGGAATGGCAAAGTTAGTGCTGATTGGTGAGGACGTTAATCCGGAGGAGATAGTAATGCATCTTCCACCGTTATGCGAAGAGAAAGGCACTCCTTACGTGTATGTGAAAAGCCAGAAAGATTTAGGGACTGCTTGCGGTATAAACAAAGGTTGTGCCTCTGCTGCCATCATTGACCCCGGGAAAGCAGAAAAAGCGATTGAGGAGATTATAGCGGAACTGGAGAAGTTAAAAAAGTAAACGGGTGGGGAAAGATAGGAAATGAGCGAAGAGAAGGGAACACCTGCGGAGGTAATAACTGTAGTAGGCAGGACGGGAATGCATGGTGAATCCACGCAAATAAAGTGTAAGATACTGGAAGGAGAAAGTGAAGGAAGAATCATCACGAGGAATTGTATAGGACCTATAAGAGTAGGTGATGTTATTGTGCTACTGGGGACAGATAGAGAAGTTAGGAGATTACTGAGGAGGTGAAGAGGAGGAGATGGAGAAGAAATGCTCCTTTTGTGATTCACCAATAGAGCCAGGTCGAGGGAAGATGTATGTAAAGCGCGATGGAACAGTTTTTTATTTCTGCAGTTCTAAGTGCGAACGCAATATGATAAAGCTGGGGAGAAAAAGAAGGAAGGTGAAGTGGGCTGCGGGTGCAATACAAAAGCAGAAATCCCAATCAACAAAGGAGTCATGAGAAAAGAGAGAACTTTTTTGATGATAAAGCCCGAGGGCGTGGAGCGAGGTCTTGTAGGAGAAATAATAGGAAGATTCGAAAGACAAGGATTTAAGATAGTGGCGCTGAAACTTTCAAAGATAAGCAGAGAGCTGGCGGAAAAGCAATACGAGGAACATCAGGGAAAGGATTTTTTTGATGACCTGGTTTCCTACATGTCCTCAGCTCCAACGGTATCAATAGTTATCGAAGGTGAGAATGCGATATCCGTAGCGAGGGAAATGGCTGGGGTTACGGATCCAAAGTTTGCGAAGCCTAGAACCATAAGAGGGGACTATGGCATAGATGTGCAGCGAAACATAATACACGCATCGGATTCAGAGGAGTCAGCAAAGCGTGAAATATCCATTCATTTTGAGTAATCCTTTTTTGCTTTTTCGAGGAAAGTTTGTTCATAATCTTGAAGTAGGAACTGCAATATCAGAAATATGAAATTACCATATCGAGTAGAGGCTCTGAAGGCGGACTTTCTTCGTCTGATTAAATTCTCAATTGTCGGTGTTATTGGTGCGGGGATTAACACAGGATTCCTCTGGATATTGACAGACCTTGCGGGACTATTCTATCTGTTTTCTTCCGTGGTTGCGATTGAAATCGCCATAATAATGCAATTCCTAATGAATGACCGGTGGACGTTCAAGGACAGAAAAACCACAAATGTATGTCAATTCATTAAGCGCATTTTCAAAAGTAATATATGGCGTTCAGGAGGATTGGCTATCAACATAACTATTCTTTATGTCTTAACTGAATACGTGGGCGTGTACTATCTTATATCCAATATCTTTGGGATTATTTGCGCTTTTTTGTTGAATTATATCCTCGAAAGCCGATTAACCTGGGGCATCAAGTAATGCAGATCACAATATTTTCAAGATACAGATAAAGAAAGGTTTATTTAAATGTATCGCATTTTTAATACATAGAAAATGGAAGAAAGCTACAGCGCTAAGGATATACAGGTGTTAAAGGACCTAACAGCGGTGCGAAAAAGACCCGCAATGTATATTGGTGACACCAGCACCAGAGGTCTTCACCATTTAGTAAACGAAGCGATAGACAACAGCGTAGATGAAGCTTTAATAGGTTTTTGCACCTCTATTGAACTGATAATCCATCCTGATAACTCCGTGACGGTAAATGACAATGGGAGGGGGATTCCTGTTGACCTACACGATGAATATAACCTTTCTGCGGTGGAAGTAGTGATGACGAAGTTGCATGCGGGTGGTAAATTTGACAACAAGGTTTATAAAGTAGCAGGTGGGCTGCATGGCGTTGGGATTTCAGTTGTAAATGCACTGTCAGAGTGGCTGGAAGTAGAAGTGAGGAGAAATGGACGGAGATATTTCCAAAGATACGAGCGTGGGAAGCCGGTATGCGGATTAAAAGACTTGGGCTACTCGGATGAGAATGACGGGAGTGGGACAAAGGTAACATTTAAACCGGACGGCGAGATTTTCGGGAGTTACGAATTCGATACCAATATTTTAGCGACTCGATTGAGGGAGCTGGCTTTTTTGAATCGCGGGCTTTCGCTTAGCTTGAAAGATGAAAGGAGTGGAGCGGAGAAGATATTCAAGTATGAAGGCGGTATTGCTTCGTTTCTGGAATATATAAACCGGGATAAGAGAGTGCTGCACAGACCTATAATTTTTGAAGACGAGAAGGATGAGGTTAAAGTGGAAATTGGGGTGCAGTATAACGACAGCTATACGGAGAACATCTTCTCGTTTGTGAATAATGTGAAGACCATAGAGGGGGGCAAGCATCTGAGTGGATTTAAAGCAGCGTTGACGAGGGCGCTTAACGAATACGGCAGAGCGAATAGCATGCTTAAAAAAGTCAGTCTGGATGGAGAGGATGTGAGAGAAGGGCTTGCAGCGATAATAAATATAAAGCTAAGAGACCCACAATTCGAGGGACAGACAAAAACAAAACTCGGAAATAGTGAAGTGAAGGGGATTGTGGAATCAATTATGCGGGAACACCTGTGGGATTTTCTGGACGAGAATCCAGGTGATGCGAATGCGATAATACAGAAAGCATTGGATGCGGCGAGGGCGCGTGAAGCAGCACGGCATGCTCGTGAAATAGTGAGGAAAAAGGATTTTTTCGCCGATTCGCTACCCGGGAAGCTTGCGGATTGCTCCGAGAAAGACCCAGCGAAAAAGGAGATTTATATCGTGGAGGGCGACTCAGCCGGTGGTTCTGCGAAACAGGCACGAGATAAAAATTTTCAGGCTATTCTGCCTATACGCGGTAAGATTTTGAACGTGGAAAAGGCGAGACTGGACAAGATATTGAAGAGTAATGAAATCCGCACGCTTATTACTGCTCTGGGTGCGGGAATAGGCGAGGATTTCGATTTGCAAAAGGCACGCTATAATAAGATAATCATAATGAGCGATGCAGACGTTGACGGTGCGCATATAAGAACGCTATTGCTTACTTTCTTCTATCGCTACATGCAGGAGTTAGTAAGCACGAACCACGTGTATGTAGCGCTGCCACCGTTGTATATGGTGAAGAAGGGAAAAGAGACGCGGTATGCTTTTTCTGATGATGAATACGCAAAGGTTTTGGAAGAGTTAAACGTGAAGGAAGGTGATGCCGGTGTGAAAATACAGCGATATAAAGGTCTGGGTGAGATGAATCCTGAGCAGCTCTGGGAGACTACGATGAATCCGCTTACAAGAGGCGTGAAGCGCGTGACTTTAGAGGATGCCGCCGAAGCGGACTGGATATTCACGGTGTTAATGGGAGAAGAGGTAGAGCCGAGAAGAAAGTTTATACAGGACCATGCGAAGGAAGTGATGAATTTGGATGTGTGAAAAAGTTTAATATAGGTTGCGAATATATATTCATATATGCGTGGTGCAAGACGAAGAAGATGTGTAGGCTTCCGACCAACTTTCCTTTATTTCGAGCCGCGGTTCGAGTCGATGCGAAGAGCGGGAACGTCTAATTCCGAGGTGGCTGAAAGAATATTGAAAGTAGAGGAACTGGAAAGCATAAGACTGAAAGACCATCTACGGATGAATCAGGAAGAAGCAGCGAAGAGAATGGGCGTTTCGCAACCTACTTTCCATCGAATAATAACCGAAGCACATCGGAAAATAGCCGAAGCTTTTGTCGAAGGTAAAGCTATAAGGGTAGAAGGAGGTAATTACGTAATAGCGGAAGCCAAGATTGAGGCGCCTGTGCCGCCTCCGAAAATGCCACCTGGCTGGGGGGGCAAGGGCAGGAGGCGTGGGGGTGGAAGAGACCCTTTGGCTCCCTTTAAATCTCAGGAGTGAGAAAATATGAATACAGGTATGCAGGAAAAAGAGAGAGAAGGGAAGAAGAGGTTGATGGAGCAAGAAGAGGCAGTAGAAGCGAGTATGGGGAAGGTAAAGCACAAGATAATGGTGATGAGTGGAAAGGGAGGAGTGGGAAAGACAACAGTAGCCGCGAATCTCGCTTTTGCTCTCGGGATGAGAGGTTTAGACGTGGGGTTGATGGATGCCGATATACACGGACCCGATGTGCCGAAGATACTGGGGATAGAGGACAAGCGACCGGAGGTATCCGAGGATAAAATGTTGCCAATTTCGGTCACGCCGCGGTTGAAAGCGATGTCCATAGGTTTTCTGCTGCCAGACAGAGATTCTGCAATTATCTGGCGAGGACCGATGAAGATGAATGCGATAAGACAATTCCTTTCAGATGTGGATTGGGGAGAACTGGACTACATGATTATTGACCTTCCGCCGGGAACGGGTGACGAACCGCTGAGTGTTGCGCAGTTGATAAAGAAGGTGGACGGTGCGATAATAGTTACAACGCCGCAGGATTTAGCATTACTGGATTCGAGAAAGGCTGTGAACTTCTCAAGTGTGCTGAAAGTGCCGGTTATAGGGATAATAGAGAACATGAGTGGGTTTGTGTGCCCTTACTGCGGCAAAGAGATAAACATTTTCAAATATGGTGGTGGTGAGAGGTCAGCGAGGGAGTTGGGTGTGCCTTTCCTTGGAAGAGTGCCACTTGACCCGGAGATGGTAGAAGCTGCGGATAGCGGAACCCCCTTTGTCATGCAAAAGGAATCGAAGGTGAGGGAAGCGTTTGAGCAAATAGTGGAAAATGTAAGGGCATTTGTGGAAGGTAAAGAGGTTAAATCCCAATGACAAATAAATACCAAATCCCAAGTAAATCCCAATTACCAAAATCCAAAAAAGATAAAATAAAGCAACATGAGGGTGTAAAGTTGGTAGTATTGGGATTTGGATTTTAAGTATTTATATACTTATGAATATATATTCATGTAAAGGGAAAAATAAAAAGTCAAAAAGGGAAAAGGTGAAAAAAAGATGAAGATATGCGTAACCGCAACGGCAGGGGATTTGAATGCACAGGTAGACCCGAGGTTTGGAAGGTGCCAATACTTCGTGTTCGTTGATTCTGATACGATGGAGTTCGTCGAAGCGATGCCAAACGAAGCCATTGCCGCACCAGGTGGAGCAGGGATTCAAGCAGCACAAACAGTCGTGAATAAAGGAGTGGATGCGCTTATATCCGGGAATATAGGTCCTAATGCTTTTCAGGTGCTTTCCACGGCCGGTGTGAAAATTGCAACCGGCGCGTATGGCACGGTGAAAGAAGCAATTGAGATGTATAAAAACGGCAGACTAAGCGAGACAGGGGTTTCGACAGTTACCGCTCATGCAGGTATGGGTGCTGGTATAGGCGCAGGCGGCGGAATGGGCATGGGCATGGGCGGCGGACGAGGCGGCGGTAGAGGGCGAGGCATGGGCATGGGCAGAGGCATGGGACTTGGCATGCAGCAACCAATGCCCCCGCAACTACAGCCACAACCACAAGCACAAGCGCCGCAGGCGCCAATAGCGCCTCGAACAAAAGAAGAAGAAATCGAGCAGTTATCGGGTATGGCGGATAGATTAGCAAAAGATTTAGAAGAAGTGAAGAAAAGGATAGAAGAACTTAAAAGGAGGTGAATAAAAATGCCAAGAGGAAGAAGAACAGGATTTGGAAGAGGTTTTTGGTCTGGCTTTGGATCTGGAAGAGGCATGGGAATGGGCAACCCTTATCCATTCTGCAGGAACTTTCCGTGGCTTCCCAGAATGTGGTGGACAGGAATGTATGGAGCAATAGCACCAGCTCCTGGAGCATACCCCGCGGTGCCATATTATGGCTACTCCTACCCGTATCCGTATTCTTACGGGAGGGGGATAAGATAAAATGAGTGGCATGGGTAGAGGTGGAGGAAAAGGTCAAGGAATAGGACGAGGAGGGCAAGGGCGAGGAGGAATGGGTGGCAGTGGACTGGGTCCCGGCGGAGAATGCCGATGCCCAAATTGCGGACATATAATGCCACATCAAGCCGGGGTGCCATGCTATGAACAAACTTGCCCGAAATGCGGGTCGAAAATGACAAGACCATAAAAAAACCTTTCTTTCAAAAAGAACGCTTTACCAAAGAAAATATTTAGGAGGTGATATAAAAAAATGGGCGGAAATAGATGGAGAAACATGTATTATCTAACTGGTTTGCCAGGCTGGATGAGGTTTGGATACTCTCCGGGCTGGGTAGGAAGAAGTCCGACGGGTTTGCCACCAGCAGCACAGTATCTCACACAAACAGGACAGATCCCGCAGTTCGGTTCCTGGATACAGCAGCAAGCACCAGCACCGGCAGGCGCGCCTGTTGCACCAACACCAATGGGCATGCCGGTAATGCCGAAGGAACAGGAGATTTCTGTGCTTGAAGCACAGGCGAAGATGCTTGGAGACCAGTTAGAGCAGATAAAGAAGAGATTGGAAGAACTGAGAAAGTAAAGAGTCGGCGCTTCTGGTGGCAGTTGTCCCTGTTGCAGGTAAGGTATAGGGGAAAGCAAGAATATAAATCCGCTCTTTCTTTCTCTTTTTTTATTTTTAATACACAAGGAAAATGTTATTTAGATGAGCGATGGTGGACAAAAATGTAAATGTAAATTCCGATTTCGATGAACTTGTCAAAAACATGGAAGAGGAGATACTGGAAGAGGCAAGGGAAATATACACTGAGAAGACACTTGAAGAGGCATACAATCCAAAAAACGTTGGTGAGTTGAAAAATCCCAGTGGTGCCGCCAGAGTAACAGGTCCCTGCGGTGATACCGTGCAGATACATCTCGAAGTCAGAGGGGATAAAATCAGCGATAGCAAATTCATAACCGACGGTTGTGGTGCGTCAATCGCTTGTGGAAGCGTTGTTACTGAACTCGTGAAGGGAAAAACGGTGGAAGAGGTTTCAAAGCTCACCGATAAACATATTTTAGCTATTTTAGGTGGTTTACCAGAGGACAACATCCATTGCGCTGCACTTGCTACGGATACGCTAAAAGCAGCGATTGGAGATTACCGAAAAACCCGCGCCTTCCTTAACCAGTCTATATCCGACTGATACAAATCCCTTATGTCTGTCAACCCCAAACTAATCATAGCAAGCCGACCAATGCCAAGCCCCCATGCTAAAACAGGATATTTCACACCTATTGGATTCGTCACCTCTTCTCTGAATATACCTGCACCACCCAATTCTATCCATCCTCTCTCTCTCATGTACACCTCCACTTCCACTGATGGCTCTGTATAAGGGAAATAACCGGGACGAAATCGTATCGAAGGAAAACCCATCTTCTTGTAGAATGTCGAGAGGCAGCCCAGCAAGTTGCTGAATGTCACGTCTTTGTCCATAACTATACCTTCGAGCTGGTCGAATTCCGGGATGTGCGTTGGGTCAATTGTCTCCCTGCGATAAACTCGGTCTATGCAGAAAACCTTCACCGGCGGCTCTGGATGCGATGCCAGATAATTTAAAGTAACAGCAGTGGTATGCGTCCTCAGCAGCAGCTCTTCACCTAATTCTCTTTTCCAGTCACCACCCCAACCTGTGGAATTCAACGAGCCGCCGTGCTCGTGCATCTGTTCGACATTTTTTATCAATTCCTCTCTTGCGTCTATTGGCTTTCTCGTTGCCAGGTAGAA
>JAGLZV010000045.1 GCA_023131215.1 Candidatus Methanophagales archaeon
CATCGAAATTCCAAAACGCACTCTGAACAAGTTCTCCTTTTATTTCTATGAACCCCATCTCCGTGAAAATTCGCCTCATCCGGTCTAAAATCCTCTGATAAGGATGTATCTTCGCAGGGAAAGCTTCTTTTGATGGTAGATTCACATCGTATCGCTTGAACGTACGCCCCCTCCACGAGCCCGTTCTTAAGAGTTCTGGTGTAAGCTGCGCTATTTCCTCCTCAACTGAGATACCCTGCGACAAAATTTCTTTTCCTGCTTCTGTAATTGATAATTTTCTTTCTACACGTGAGTATGTCTCTAATAAATTCCTCGAAATCAACTGTGTCAAAAAGCCATTTATTTCTCCTTCTTTTAAGGGAAATCTCTTTTTAACTTTATTCACCAATAATTCCCACTCTGTTTCCCCTTTATCAATATTTTTCAGTATTTCTTCATCAACACCTGCAGGCAACTCTTCTAGGACTATTGTCGGCATTAAGAGTCTTTCTTCTCCTTTTTTCTCAAACCTCGCCCATTTCTTTTTCAGTAGCCAATTTATTGCAATATTTACCTCGTATTCCTTCTCTTCCTCCGCTAACCGATAATAAACCTTTAATACGTCAACAGTAGCTCCTTCACTGCCTATTAAAAAATCCAGTGCTCTTCGCTCCGGCAGCCCTTTCTCTGCGTATTCCTTACCTTCGTCTGTCAAGCAATAGTACGCCTTCGTTTCCTCTTTTATCTCGCAAAGCCCCTTCTGAGCGAGCATAAAAGCAGTTTGCATCACTGCATCTTCATTTATGCTCGTTTTCTCTGACAGGTTCCTTTGGTTCCACTCGCCACCCTCCTCTCCGAGAGCCAGCAAAACTCTCTTTTCGGTTACCGTTAGTTCAAGTTCTGCATTTGCTTTTGTATCTGTTCCTCTCATTTTTCGTCTTAGATACACGCATTTGATTAGTAGTTGTTTAACCTTATATTTTTTATTTTAGCAAGTTTATAAGTATTCAAATTTATATAAATGGAAGGATAGAGGGAAACAAATGAATACAGCAGAAAAAATTGTGTCAGTTTATCTCAGATTAAATGGCTTTTTCGTCTTAAACCAATTTACGCATCTTCCAGAATTTGGGTATTCTATGGAATCTGATATGATTGCAATTCGATGTCCAAATTCAGAGGAAAGAGTAAACGGAAACAAATTACAAATTGATGATAAATTCTTCGAGAGTTGTAAATTAAATAAAAATGAAGCTATAGGATTGATAGTTGAGATAAAAGGGGGTAGCAGTAACCCTCAATTTAACCAAACCACGAAAACAAAGAAAAAGATAGAATATGCCAAAAATTTCTTTGGTGATTTTCAAGATAAAGTATATCTTTGTGATGTCAGCGATTCGTATAATGATCCCAATAAAAAGGATGGTACCCTAATTAAAATTGGGATAAGATATATCGCTCAAGAAGTAAAAGGGATAATTAAGAAGAGGGGGGAACTCTGCAATAAACAAAACTCATGGTATTTGAATGAAGGACTACTTTCTGATTTAATCTATTTGGAAAAGATAGGATATACAAATAAATTCTTATAAAGGGCCAAGAACCAATGTTGTCACTGTAATAGAGAACCAGTAAGTGGTAGCATTTAAATTACGATTTTAATATGCTTTTTCCTTCGTTTGCGTAATGGGAAATGCAGAGGGGAGATTGATATGCATAAGTGTTCTTTTTCCTTCTTATGAATCGTAACCCCGTTTATTTCAAAGCTCATCTGAACATTTACTTAAATTTGAAATTTGATAGGAATCGAAACTGATGCCTTTTGCACATTAGATGTCTTTCTTAAATCTGTCCTTGGCCTTCCAGTCCCCGGCTTCCTCGGAGGGGACTAACAATCTCCCATAAATCATCGTCTATCTCCTTAAGTTCCACATGCCAAACTTAACCCATACCTTTATATAGTTTCAAAACGCTTCAATTATTTACTGTAATCATGACAGACTCAGAATTCGAAAAATGGTGCACCCTGAAAGAGCCTAAATTAAAAATGTATAGAGTGGCAAAAATAATACAAGCATTTGGTTTTCCGATATTAATTTTTTCTTTGTTTGGGATTGCTTCTTTAATTTCCTATATTGCACGAAAATTCTTCAATCTAGCTATAGACAGTCTTATCCCTCTGGTTGTTGTGGTACCAATAGTTATCCTGATTGCTTTTTTCATGGTCAGGTTCGGACATTATCCTATGAATAGGATTGAATATATTTCATGTTTACTAAATAAGATTACTCAGGAAATTGAACTTTATAAGACATCTAGAGACAAAAGAGATTTGGAATATGATATAAAAGCTCTGGAAAAATCTACCATATTCACATCGAACTTCCCAAGCCGTCATCTATTTAAAGGAGATATTAATAAACAAGAAAAATTTTACAATTTATTGGAACGTTTGCCTAGTAGGTTGCTTTATAAATTGGAAAAAGGTTTAATAAGAGAAATAAAACACGAAGATATTAAAAACTTAGGTTATCAGATATATATTGATAGTGAAGAAAAGATGGACATTCTGGAAAAAATAACAAAGGATTACCCAGATATGTCAAAACCCAAACCAAATTTAATTTCACGTATAATCAGCAAAATTTTAGCAGGTAAGTTCTCAAAACTCTCTTTGGTGATTTTATTTTTGATTATTATTTTCTATTTTCTCGTGTTCGAATTTTTAGGTATCGAAAAAAACACAGCAGCATCAGGATGCATAGCACTGATTGCAGTTGCAGCTTATATAATATTTAAAAAATAAATCCTATTTTTTTGGAGGGTGTCGGGCACTCTGCGCTCCCTTCCCGTTGGTCGCTTCTCTCGAACTTCGTTCTCGGTCACTTAACATGGACATACGGCTCTCTTCCACTCGCATAAATCCTTCGCTTCGCTTTGGACTTCATATGCCCGCAAAACGTTATGCGATATAACCCCCACCTAAAAAGGTTTCAGCTTTTCTTTTTTCTCAATAATCTTTTCCAATCCACTATAACTACTCTGCGATTAATGCAGATGCTATTTCTTGGATAAGATAGGCAAGGTGAAAAGCGAAGGAAAAAAGGACGAATAAAACCCCCTAAAATTAAAAACGAAGGGGGATAACCAAAGCGTTGGAAGAAGAGAAGCGATATTTTATTGTGGATTAAATATCTTAAGGAGTTTTGGAACTGCTTTCTTATAAGTACATGATAAAAGATTTATTATCTTGATAAAAATATATTAATAAAGGCGGGGATAAATGGCTCGAACTTTTAAGATTAAAAAATTTAAATCACCTTCCAATCATCTCAGCATATATCTCAATCGCTTTCCTCACGTCTTCCTCCTTTAAGAAACCATGCGGTGTAGGGACCTCAAAAATCCGCTTCGGTATGCGAAGTTTTGCAAGGTCAAACCCTTCTCTGAACTTGAAGTCCATTTTAGCACGATGAATAACTCTCCCAAGGTCTTCTAACTTTCCCTCCGTCCAGTTTTCTATCCCTATCGCATCCAAAGCTTTTATTACCCTCTCTGCTGTGAAAACTTTCCTCGCAAAGAAGCACACCACAAGACTTGACAGTATTTGCCGCCATTCTTCTTCCTTTAATAACCCTTTCACCACTTCTTCAAGCGTGAATTCTTTCCCTATTAACTTCTGGTCGAGGTCGTATCCCGCGGAATCAAGATGGCTGTGCCTCGCACCCGTGAGATTGTTCAGGTAACATGCAATTCCGGTATGGTATTCCGGCATCTCATTACCTCCAAATGCGAGTGCATAATCCCGCCCACCGTAAACGCTTGACACATGTTCAACACCCTTAGCCAGATTTTGATAGAATTCATTTGGCATCCTTACTATCTTCTCTATTGCCTCGGAATATACTTGAGCATCTCCCCAGCGGAAGTCAAGACCATCGGTATGCTCTTTTGTTATTATCCCATGCTCATACGCTTCCGTCGCCCATGCTAAGGTCACTCCAGTGCTTATCGCGTCCATGCCAATCCGGTCAACCACATCAATCAGCCTCAGATAATCCTCAGCACTCTTCATCCCAAGCATAAAACCAAGTGCGTAAATTGTCTCGTTGTCATAAGGAATGGTCGAGGTCTTGAAATAATAGCCTGGCTCGTAAAGTTCTCTGAGCGATGCTAAATGAATACAACCCACCGGGCAGTGAGCACATGAAACCCGCCTCGAAAGATACTTCTGTGCAATATTCTCACCTGAAAATTCTCTCGCAATCTCTTCCGGTGCACTCGCAGATTCTAAATTCTTGTATGCCATCCCACCGATTTTATTCAAGTCATAAATCTTTCCCGCCGTGCCTAAATCATGATATTTCTCCATCGCATCCGTTATGACCACAACATCCTGTATCTCATCGTAAACCTTTTTGTATTCCTTCCTTTTCTCTTTTGGTATTTCTACGCTCTTATCTGCTGATATAACCATGGCTTTCAGTTTCTTCGAACCCATCACTGCACCTAAACCAAGCCGTCCAAAATGACGATAGGTTTCACATACCGCACAGGCATACCTCACCATTTTCTCCCCCGCTCTTCCAATACGTATAATGGTTCTTACACCTGCGCCAGGCTCCACCTCTCTTAAAATCCTGCCGACCGCTACCGCTTCTATACCCCATATAGACGAAGCATCTTTAAACTTTACTTCGTCACCGTGTATTGCCAGATATACCGGGAGGTCACTTGAACCTTTGATGACTATTGCCCCGTAACCCGCAAGCTTAATAGCCATCGCACTTCTTCCACCAGTGTGGCTTTCTCCGAGATTGCCAGTTAATGGCGATTTGAACATCGCCACAGTCTTAGAAGCGGAAGGATATAGTGCTGTAAGAGGACCGACGGCAAAAATTATCGGATTCGATGCACTTAAAGGGTCTATACCCTTCTGGCACTCTTCTTCCAGAAGCTTTATCGCAACACCCGTACCGCCGAGATATTCGTCAAATAAATCCTCTCTGTCCTCTATTTTGTTGTCTTTTTTCGTTAAATCTATATACAAAACCCTGTTCATATCTTTTGCTCGCATTCTCCTTTATCCTCCTAAGCCTCACCTTTAACCTCAACCATACCAATGGCATTATGCACGCAATAATCTATGCATTCACCACAGTATTTGCACACGATAGGCTTGTTCTTTTCGTTATCCCAGAAAATAGTGCCCATAATGCAAGCTTGCGCACAAAAGCCACAGCCTATGCATTTATCCTCGTTTAATATCACTCCTCCTCCTCTCCTCTCCCTTAAAGCACCCGTAGGACACACCCTTGCGCATGGCGGATTCTCACATGCACGGCAGACAACGATTACAAAACCTCTTTCTATTCCACCGGCGGACCTCACTCTTATCGCCGACTTGTCAAACCCTCCTCTACCTACCCTTCTCGAACATGCAAACATGCATTCCATACACCCAATGCATTTGTTCACATCCAGTGCCGCTAATTTTTTAGTCATAAAACATTTCTTTTAAAAAGAAAGTTTGATCAAAGAAACTTATATTTTTAGTAAAGGTTTTTGCGAAGCAAAAAAGTTTATGATAAACCCAACTGCACCACCCAATACGCCGCTCCTCCAATTAATGCCGCAATAGGAATGGTTATTATCCACGCAGTGAACATTCTCCACACTTCAGGCCATCTTATTCTGCGAAGGCTTTGAAAGAACGTCCCTCCTATTACTGCCGAACCTATTACGTGCGTGGTGCTTACCGGCATACCGGCTACACTCACTGCTACCACTGCGAGACCCGCACCAGTTTCGGCTGAGAACCCATGCTTTGGCTCCAGTTTTGTTAATCGCCACCCCATTGTTCTTATTACTTTCCAGCCCATTAAAAGCGTACCCAGCGCCATTACAGACCCACACATTATCTTCACCCACCAGGGAACGGGAAATTGCTCTGGATGCTCTACAAAAATAAAACCCCCAAATATCAAAGCTGCTGTTATTACACCCATTGCATTTTGCGTATCATTCATCCCGTGGCTAAAAGCCATAAAAGAAGATGAAATAATCTGCAATTTTTTAAATGTCCCCTCGGTCCTGGTTGCAGGCGTATTTTTAAAAAATAGATACAGCAGCCAACTGATGAGGGAAAAAAGCAATGCCCCTGCTACAAATCCCACAAAAGGACCGAGCGCAATGGCAACAAATACTTTATCGGTAAGCACCTCCCACTGTATTATGCCTGTTCCCCCTGCAACTATTCCCGCACCGAGAATCGCACCTACTAACGAATGTGTCACACTTATAGGAATACCAACTGAGGTACAAATATAAGTCCATATTATTGCGCCGAGTAAACCACCGATAAGAATCACGAGAAAATTAGGGTCGCTAATAGGAACAATTCCCTTACCAACCGTCTTCGCTACTTCTGTAAAAACGAAAGCGCCAGCAAGATTAAAAAAACTCGCCAAAGCCAATGCCTTCAGCGGCGTTAACGCTTTGGTAGCAATTACCGTGGCAATCGCATTCGCACTGTCGTTCGCACCATTTAAAAAATCATAGAGCAACGCAAGAGATATTATTACGATAACAAAGCCCAGTACCGACTCCATCAATCAAATCCCGCCCTTTAATCTAAAGGTTTCCAGGATATTTGCCACGTCCTCACACTGGTCCATTGTATCTTCTAAAATATCAACTATTTCTCGAAGCACCATTCTTTCAAGAAGCTCATTAGGATTTTTCACTGGTATGGTCATCAGTGTTCTCAGCCATTTCCGGTTTATTTTATCCGCTTCGTTTTCTAATTCGTTTATCCTTATGCAGCATGCTTCTAAAGTTTTTTCCTCGGCACTCAGATTTCTCAAGCAACCTACTGCCCTACGTATTTCCCGCGAAGCCTCCAAGATAACTGCGGAAAATTCACCCACCGGTTCTGGAAGCGTTTTGGGCTGTCTGTGAGTAAATGTCAGTCTAT
>JAGLZV010000046.1 GCA_023131215.1 Candidatus Methanophagales archaeon
CTCGGCGGAGGCAGTAGTACCCCAATCACATTTGCCTTTACAGCTCCCAAAGAGGAGGGGATTTGCTTTCCAGAAATCCATGTCGTTTACCGCCCGGGAGGAAGTCTTACACGGGATACTCTTCGCTATCCATTCCCCGTAAGAGTTAACGAGCGGACATCTCTAAAAGAGGCATCGCTTGAGGTTGAAAAGGATATTCCTGAGGAGATACGCCCGGGAGACGATTTTACGCTCTCTTTAAAACTTACGAATAGAGGAGAGACAGCAGCACATGATATATTTGTTGAAATCGGAGAAGTGCAGTCTATCTATTCCAACGATCCCAGTAACTACTATATTGAGCGTCTTGATTCTGGAAATAGTCGTGAAATCCAATTGCGCTTCAAATCGAGCAAGGATACGCCTACGGGCACGATTACGATTCCAATTAAGATAACATACGAGGGATTGGGCAGTGAGGTGAAGAACCAGAGCGAGATTGCAGGTATTGAAGTTATAGGAATAGCAGAGTTGAGTATATCGAATATAAAGACCGACCCATTGAATGTAAAGCGGGGAGAAGATTTTACACTCCTTGTTCGCATCGAAAACGCTGGAGACGGGGATGCAAAGTCGGTCAAAGCGACTATAACTGGTCTACCACTTTCGGGAGTAAAAGAAGCGTTTTTAGGTAAAATAGAGCCGGATGACGATAGCCCCGCAGTATTTACATTGATACCTGATGAGAGTGGAAGCTTTGATTACCATCTTCAAATTAGCTATAAAGACGATTCTGGAAATCATACAATTACAGAGAAGATGAATTTAGTGGTAAGAGATAATAAAAACGAAATGAGAAATTTACTTGCGGGGAATAAAAATATAATCATAGGCGTTATTGCAGCTATTATAGCAATTCTATTTGGGCTGGGAATTCATCGTTACTTTAAACGAAAGAAAAGAATCGAGGGGTAACTGAACCATGTTCAAGAACCTTAAAGTTTCCCTTTTTTTAGCATGCAAATCTATAAAAAGAGGGAATATAGGAACGACTATTCTGACAGTTATGATTATGTCGTTAATATTTGTAAATCTTATATTTCTACCTTCAATTGTTAATGGTATTGGAGAAACAATAATCCAGCAATCAATAGATTGTGTTTATGGTAATCTCATTATTGAACCAAAAGAAGATAATCTTTACATAAATAATGTGAATAGTATTCAAAAGAAACTAAACAGTCTGCCTGGAGTTGTTGGAACTTCGGCACGCTATGTAACTGGCGCAACTTTCACCCACAAGAGCAAATTTGTGAGCGGGGCGGTTCATTCAATGAATCCCACAGACGAAGAAGCAGTTACAATATTTCATAAAGGGCTGATAGCTGGTGAATACTTGAGCAAGGAAGATACTGACGAAATTCTGCTGGGTGTTGAAATAACTGGCAAAGAAGGCGTAGAAGGTGAAGAAGCTGATCTTGGCGGCGTAACAGTAGGCGATAAAATAACAATAACTTTCAGCAACGGAGTTATAAGAGAGTATAGACTTAAAGGGATTTTTGATATAAGTGTCATGTCGATAAACAGTTATGCTTTTATTACTGAAAAAGAAATGGAGTCTGTTCTTGGCTTAGAAAACAAAGCTTCAGAAATTCTTGTTAAAGTTTCTCAAAGAGGAACTGAGGAAGAGTTCAAAAAAAAGTTTATGGAGCTTGGCATAAGCGATGATATCAAAACATGGAAAGAGAAGCTTGTAGGAGTGATGGAAAGCATTCTCGGCAGCTTTTCTCTTATCACTTTTATCTCTACCATTATAAGTCTCATAATGGCTGTTGTTGTGATATTCATAATTATTTACATTAATACGGTCAATAAAAGAAAGCAAATAGGAATATTAAAGGCTATCGGAATAAATCAAAAAGTCATCATTCATTCATATGTTATGCAAGCATTGTTCTATTGCTTCTCAGGCATTGTCATAGGGTCGATTTTGTTGTGGTTTTTGGTATCTTACATGGTAGCAAATCCTATATCCTTCCCTATGGGAGACGTCAGTCCATTGGTAGAGCAGCAGCTTATAGTTACAAGCATGGTTAGTTTAATTATTGTTTCGCTGGTTGCTGGGTTTATTCCTTCATGGAAGACCGCGAGGGAGAATATACTGAAGGCTATATGGGGGTAAAATGCGAAAAAAACAAAAGGAGGAGAAAACAAAAAACTGGAAGGAGGTGAAAAGATGAGCATTTTCAAGCAATATTTGTTGATGAAACCGTCCCTCAGGATGATGATCGAGTGGCCGATTTTAATTGGAGTGGGAATTGTCGGAACAATATCCTCTCAGTCCATGATACCATTTTATCCAATAACGAATATATTCGGGATTGTAATATTGTCAATTGGATTTATAATCCATGGGTCATCTCACAAGATTCACAAGCGTGCGCATGAACAGGCGGAGAAAATCGAAAAGATTGTAACATCTGGCATATATTCAAAGATAAGACACCCGGGATATTTGGGATTAATCTTAATATATTGGGGATTTGCAGTTTCATGGGGAATGATATGGATACTCATTCCAGTAATCATTTTTTCCACCCTGACTTGTCTGACTGCAATAGAGGAAGAGAAGTTTTTGAAGAAGAAGTTTGGAAAAGAGTATGAAGAGTATATGAGGCGAGTGCCATGGCGATTCATACCAAAGGTATTTTAGGGGATGGGCTTGGTGGCAAATATGATGAAAAACAAAATAAGTGAGAAGAAAGAGAAGGTGAGAAGATAAAATGATAAAAGTCAAAAATCTAAAAAGAGTCTATGTCATGGGCAAAGTGGAGGTTCGCGCACTCAAAGGAGTTTCGTTCGATATTGAAAAGGGAGAGTTTGTCGGTATAATAGGTCCGAGTGGCAGTGGAAAATCCACGCTGCTTCATCAACTTGGTCTGCTCGACACCCCCACTTCAGGGGAGATTATGATTGCAGGAGTTGACGTTATCGGGTTATCCGAGCACGAAAAAACCATCTTCAGGTTAAATCGGTTGGGCTATGTTTTTCAGGAATATGCTATTTTGCCAGAGCTTACTGCGGTGGAGAACGTGTACCTGCCGTCCATGATGATCGGAAAAAAGAGGGAACGATACCTGAAAACAAGCATTGATATTCTGGAGACGGTGGGTCTTGGAGAAAGATTATATCATCGCCCTCATGAACTCTCGGGTGGGGAACAGCAGAGAGTGGCAGTTGCAAGAGCACTTGTCAATAAGCCAAAAATACTTTTTGCTGATGAGCCTTGTGCAAACTTAGACACAGAGTCTTCAAGGCATATTCTTGAGTTATTCAAGAAGCTAAACGAGGAATTAGGACAAACAATATTGATGGTTTCACACGAAGAGTGGCATAAGAAATACGTTGATAGGATTATTTATCTGAAGGATGGGTTGATAGAAAAAATGTGATTGAAATAATTCACTTTATCTCAACTCTCCTCTCCACTAATATCCCGCTTTTTGTTTCTTCGATGAACTCAAATTTATTCTTCGCAAAGAATTTTCTCGCATGAACGTTATTTTTCTGAACCACGCACCTAACGAATTCTAAGTTGCGATTCCTCGCCTCTTTGAGAAGCCAGTTTATGACCTCGGTTCCTAAACCCTTCCTTTGGAATTGCTCGTCTATTTGTATCGAGTTGATAAAAATCTCCTTTGGCTCAGGATGTCGTTCAAACCAAAAATAACCGGCACGACGATTATCTACCTCAATAATCTTCTTTTCCCCTGGCTTTTCCACATATTTACGAAATTAGGTTCAACGTCCTTTTCCCAATCGGCGTTCCATTCTTCTGTAACGATTCTTTCCATATTCTGGCGAGTTGATTTCAATATAAATTCGGAATCTTTTGGGAGAGCTTCATGTAGTTTCATTTAATCATTTATAAATGCATATTCTATAAATACGTGACAGGAGTTTGACATGAACCTAATACTCATATTCCTTCTCGCATTGATTCTCATCCTGCTTATGACTGCTAAATTCAAGATTCATCCTTTTTTGAGTTTGAT
>JAGLZV010000047.1 GCA_023131215.1 Candidatus Methanophagales archaeon
TTGTATGCAATTCCTCCGCCAGTTCCGCCTAAGGTGTAAGCAGGTCTGATGACCACCGGGTAACCCAATTCCTGTGCAATTTCCTCTGCTTCCGCGACAGAATAAGCAGGTGCGCTCTTTGGCATTGGAATACCAAGTTCGGCCATAGTTTCTTTGAATGTAATACGGTCTTCACCGCGTTCAATCGCATCAGCCTCTACTCCTATTAACTCGACCCCATATTTAGCCAGTATTCCCCTTTTGCTGAGCTCGGCAGAAAGATTCAGTCCGGTCTGACCGCCAAGGTTGGGCAGCAAAGCATCTGGTCTTTCCTTTGCTATTATTTCCTCCACGTTCTCCACGGTGAGCGGTTCAATGTACGTCTGGTCAGCCATTCCAGGGTCGGTCATGATGGTGGCGGGATTCGAATTCACCAAAACGACCTCATAGCCTTCCTCTTTTAACGCCTTGCATGCCTGCGTCCCCGAATAATCAAATTCACATGCCTGACCAATGATAATGGGACCCGAGCCTATTACCAGCACCTTTTTAACGTCTTCTGCTTTTGGCATTTCCTCTATTTCTCAAATCCTTTTCCTAATAAAAAAGTATTCTATTCTATTCGAAAGACATAACTTGCAAACGAAGAGGCGGTATCTTGGAGGTTAGAGAAGTGGAAGCGAGGGAAAAGATAAAAATAGCAGTTGCGGGGAAAGGCGGTGTAGGTAAAACAACCATCGCAGGCACGCTTGCTCGTCTCTTTGCGAGAGAAGGGCATAGCGTAATCGCAGTGGATGCCGACCCTGCAATGAACTTAAAATTTGCATTGGGCATAAAAGAGAACCCTGCACCCATATCAGAATTAAAAGACTTGATTTTTGAGCGGACTGGTGCTTATACCGGGACCGGCATCTACAAATTAAATCCCAAAGTAGATGATATAATCACGAGATATGGAGCAAAAGGACCTGATGATGTAACACTGTTGGTAATGGGGACGATAGAAAAAGGAGGGACTGGATGCACCTGTCCAGAGAATGCTTTTCTTCGCTCTCTGCTGCGGCATGTGTTATTCAAGGAAAATACGGTTATAATGGACATGGAAGCGGGAATAGAGCATTTAGGTAGAGGAACCGCAAAAGGAGTTGACTTGATGCTTACCGTGGTAGAGCCGGGGATGAGGTCAGTGGAGACGGTCGGCAGAATAAAGAAGCTTGGTGAGGATATTGGTATAAACAACATAGCGGCAGTGATAAATAAAGTTACAGATTCAGAGATGGTAAAAAAGATAGGAACTGAATTAGAGGAAATGAACATTCCTCTGCTGGAAATCATTCCTTATGAGCAGGCGTTGATAAAAGCAGATATGGAGAGTAAAGCACCGTTAGATATAGGTGGAGAGGCAGAAGCGGTTGAGCATATAAAGAGGCTAAAAGAGAAGATTTTGGGTATCTAAAAGATTCAATGATTCTTCAGGTGATAAGTTATATATTTTATGTCTCATGTAAAGATAAGGATTATGAATATAAACATTCCAAGGGTGGTGATTGCGGGAGACAGAAGCTCGGCAGGTAAGACTACCGTGTGTATTGGACTATTGGGCGCTTTGCGAGCCCGAGGACTTGAGGTTCAGGGTTTCAAGGTCGGACTTGATTATATAGACCCCGGGTTTCATACATTAGTTTCCGGCAGACCGTCAAGGAACCTGGATGGTTTTTTGATGTCCCCTGAGGTGGTAAAGGAGATATTTATAAGAGGCTGTGAGGGAGCGGATATTGCAGTAATAGAAGGCGTTAGGGGGCTTTACGAAGGTTTGAATTATTCCGATGACGTAGGAAGCACTGCACAGATAGCGAAGATTTTGGACTGCCCGGTTATACTTGTGGTTGATGCGGGTAGCATCACGAGAAGTGTTGCCGCGGTGGTTAACGGCTATAAAAGTTTTGATCCCGAAGTGCAGCTATCAGGTGTTATTTTAAACAATATTGGAAGCGAGCGACACGGAGAGAAGGCGGAAAGAGCAGTGGAGAAGTATAG
The DNA here is from genome assembly GCA_023131215.1 of Candidatus Methanophagales archaeon. Classification (GTDB taxonomy): domain Archaea; phylum Halobacteriota; class Syntropharchaeia; order Alkanophagales; family Methanospirareceae; genus JAGXOS01. Next base: position 2,017 of record JAGLZV010000047.1, read on the forward strand.
TGGAGTAAAAGTTATCGGTAAGATTCCACGTAAAAGCGAGCTGGGAATCTCTATGCGGCATCTCGGCTTGATTACCGCAACGGAATGTAAAAATAGACGGGATGATTTCGACAGCGTTTTGGATAAGATAAAAACGTCGGTGGAGGAGAATGTAAATATAAAAATGTTTTTTGACGTTGCAAATTCTGCACGTGCTTTTAAAACGCCGGAGTCAAGGATTTTTCGTACGAAGATGGGTAGAAGTAAAGAGGTTAAAGTCAGGATTGCAGTGGCTTTTGACGAGGCGTTCAATTTTTACTATCCGGATACACTGGATTTACTCGTGTTGGAAGGTGCGGAACTCGTGTATTTCAGCCCTATAAGGGATAAGAAGCTTCCGGAAGGAGTGGATGCGGTTTATATCGGTGGTGGCTTTCCGGAGATTTATGCCGAGGAGCTTTCCTCGAACACGCAAATGCTCGATGCAGTAAAAGACTTTTACGATGGATATGGGGTCATATATGCAGAATGCGGAGGGTTGATGTATTTATTGGAACAACTTGAATATAAGCCCTTACAGGGCTTGCCGGGTCGCAGGGCAGAGTCCCACAAGGGCGAGGGAGGTAGTTTTGAGATGTGTGGTGTGATAAAGGGATTGGTAAGATTTGGAGAAAAGAGGGTTGTGAACTATGTGGAAGGAGAATTTCGGAAAGATTGTATCTTAGGTAAAAAAGGCAGCAGGTTTAAGGGGCACGAATTCCACCATTCCGAAATACTGCTCGAAGATGTGGCAAACGTTGATTTTGCTTACAAAATACTCAGAGGCGAGGGTATAAAAGATGGAATGGACGGCATTGTTTCAAAGAACTGCCTTGCATCTTTTGCTCATCTGCATGCCGCCTCCTATACAGAATTTGCCGAAAATTTTGTTAGAAGTGCAGTATCTGCTCAAAATTCAGTGGAATTTTGAACAGACAATGAAAAGTCAAAATAAACCTTTCTTTAGGAAAGAAAGCTTTACCAACAAACTTTCTTTCACAAAGAAAGTTTGATCAAAGAAACTTATTTTGACAAGCACCTTTAATATTATTTAATGTGGGCAATAGAAGTAAGGGACTTAATGAAGAGGTATCGAGGCAATGGCTTTGCTGCTGTGGACCATATTTCTTTTAACGTGGAAAGCGGCGAGATATTCGCTTTGCTCGGTCCTAATGGGGCGGGTAAGACAACACTGATAAAAATATTGACTACTTTGTTGAAGCCCACTTCAGGGACGGCAAAGGTAGCGGGGTTTGATGTCGGTAAGGATAAGGACAGCGTGAGGAAGAGTATAGGGATTGTTTTTCAAGAACCCTCTCTGGACTGGAGATTAACAGGAAGGGAGAATCTGGATTTCCATGCCAGGATATACGAAATAGGAAGAGAAGAAAGAAAAGAGAGAATAGAAGAGGTTTTAAAGCTCGTTGAACTGGAAGACAAAGCGGACGTAGTGGTAGATAAGTATTCAGGAGGGATGAAACGTCGTTTAGAGCTTGCAAGAGGCTTTATTCACAGCCCAAAAGTCCTATTCTTGGACGAACCCACTCTGGGATTGGATACGCAGACGAGGAGAAGAATATGGGATTACATACGGGAGTTGAACGATAGCGAAGGAGTAACGATTGTATTAACCACGCATTACATGGAAGAAGCGGATTATCTTTGTGAACGTGTAGGGATTATGGACCGGGGGAAAATAATTGCTCTTGACACACCGAAGAATCTGAAGGATTTGATAGGTTCGGATTTAGTTAGTTTGGAAATGAACACTGGGGGTTATGAGGTGGAGGTTTTCAAAAAGCTTGATTTTGTTACCGACTTTAGAAAACATGATGATTTTCTAACGTTGAAGATGGAGAGAGGCGATTTAAGAATTCCTGCGATAATGGAGGTTGCAACAAGAGAGGGCATAGAGATAAAATCAGTGAATTTGAGGAAACCGAGCTTAGAGGATGTATTCTTGCACTTCACAGGGAGGAGGATAAGGGAATGAGCGAATAAAACCCAAATCCAAATACTACCAAATCCCAACTAAATGCTAATTTTTATTTTTGCTTATAATAGAGGCTGTCCACCAATCCATTATCAACAGTGACACTTTAAGTTAACTATTGGATGTAATCCTAAAAAGTTCTTGACCTTAGCTGCCAAATTGGTAACTGATCCTAAGATCTTACCGATAACTGCCGCATCTCTACTCAATTTACCCCATATTATCTTCAGAGGATTTTGATTTACTCCTCTTTCCGTTCCATCCTTTATATACTTTTGGGGTATATTCCGATGTTTTCGAGGGTTTTTCAAAATCCTCTTCAGTTTATAGTCTCTCATCTAACCTTCAAACCATTTTTTTAGTTTTGACGCTTTTTTCCGGCTTTTTCACCGCTTAACAGGCTAATTTTCTACATCTTCTGAAGTTATTTGAGGCATACAAAATATTCAGCGCTTCTGCTGCGTCAATTTATTGATGCTCCCTGTCATTATTTTGCCAATCCTATCGCCGTGTTTGGCGAAGCCCGAGCCTATGATTGAAAGAATGATTACGTAAGCAACGACAAGCGAAATTAATAACTCATAATTGCCCGTCCCCATTCCGATTACAACAGCCAGCAGCACAATTGAAAACTCGCCCCTTGGCGTTGTGTATGCTCCGACCCTTAACCCAGTTTCGAGCGAGCCGTGCAGTCTCTTCCCAATAAGTGCACCACTGGCGAACTTTCCTAAGATAGACAGAGCTATGAGTGCGAGAAGTGCGAGGACAAAATCTGCCGAGGACAATGTTGCAAATTGGAATTGGAACAACATTCCGAAGGAGAAGAAGAAAATGGTGAGGAATAAGTTCTTAAATGAGATGGTGGCTCCGAAGAGCTTCCTGAAGGACTTGACTCCTGAGAGTGCGGAGCCGAGGAAAAATGCAACAATCACCTCAGAGATATGACAATGTAGCGAAATTCCCAGGAAGTGTGCGAGTGCTGACAGGAGTGCTGGCAGGAGATATGCTATTGCTGAAAATCCGAATATTAGTGCGAAAATAAGCAGTATGGGTATTTCATCATCACGCTCAAACAGAGGCGAGATGAAGTTGCTCAGCCTTCTGATGAGAGTCAAAATGAATACAATGAGCAGCAAAGTCGTTGCTAAGCACACGGGAATCATGGCGAGGCTGCCGGACATAATGGAAGTCAGCACCACGAGCAGAATCGCCAGTATTATGTCCTCGAACACCATCAGCCACACGATGGTCTCTGCTTCAGGGTAAATCAACCGCTTATTCTCTATCAGCGAGGATATGACTATTGCAGAACTGCTGATGTAAACTGCTGATGCGAGTATGAAAGCCTCTATCAGGCTCAAGCCAATAACGAGCCCCAGCGAAAATCCTGCGATGAAATTCACCCCGAAGTCCGTGCAACCCGCAAACAACCTTCCAGGTTCTCTTATGCCTTTGAAGTTGAACTCATATCCTATGTAGAACATCAGGAGGATTACACCGATCTTACCCAGCCACTCGACGAAGTCGTATGAGGTTATTAAGTCGAATCCACTCTTTCCGAGAATTATTCCTGCAATTATGTATGCAGGGATTGCGGCTTGCCTCAGATATTTCGATACCAGTCCAAGAGCTAAGCAAGAGACCGTTACAATAGCTAAATCCACCAAAAAGGTCATCTAAACCTGTCCCAGAATCTCCCTCGCACATGCTTTTATTTGCTCACGCTCCCCTATCGCCACTATCAGGTCTCCCTCTTCGAACACCGTTTCCGGTGGCGGGCTGATAATGGTCCGTTCCCTTCTTGACAGTGCGATTATCGTGACGCCCGTCCTCTTCCTGATTCCCAAATCCTCGATGCTCTTTCCCACCATGCCCTCTGTTACCGGGCATATATGGATGTTTATTCTGAGGTCAGAAATATCGGAAAACGTGACTTCAACGTCCTCACGCTCTATTGTGAGCATCGCTCCGGTCAGAACGCTTCCGACACGCCGTGCTTCTTCCGAGGTCAGCCTTGTAACCGAAGGCTGCTCAGCACCGGCTTCTAAGACATACAGTTCTATCTCACCGGTCGTCAAAAATATGACCGCTACTTTATCGCCTTTTGGACTTTCTATCTCATACTTCGTGCCTATCTCGGGAAGTTCAGAGATTCGCATGATTTACACCTGCCCTTTTCTGGATATTCTTCATAATCCTTATGACCTGATATAGTATTAGGTTTTTGCGTAGCAAAAAAGTTTATTTAAGAGAACCCAAAATCCTCAAGCTTATCCAACGATTCTCTCTTCCCAATGACCACAACGGTATCGCCCTCCCTTATTTCGTCCTCAGGACCTAGATTAGATATAACTTTTTCAGCCCTCACGATGGCAAGTATTGTCGCCCCTATTTTCTCCTTTATCCGCAGGTCTTTTATTTTCTTGTTTGCGATTTTCGCACCGTGCTCGACTTCTAAACTCTCTAACGAAGTCTCTCCAGTCTTCGAAGCGAACTCTAAGAAATCAACAATTGCCGGCTTTATCAAGCTCTTCGCCAACCTCCTCCCTCCTATTTCTTCCAATAAAATCACTTTTCCCACACCAACACTGTACAGCCTCTTAGCAGCCTCTTCAGAACTCGCTCTCGTCACTATCTCCAGATTTTTATTGAGTTCTCTCGCCGTAATGCACAGGAATAAATTATCAGAATCTGAAGGCAGAGCAGACACCAGTCCAGAAGCTCGTTCTACACCCGCTTCTATCAAAGTCTCAGCTTTTGTCGCATCTCCTTCCACTACGGGGACTTCCTTCTTCCTCAGTTCTTTTATCACCTCTGGGTCACGCTCAATCACTACAAAGTCTAAGCCCTCGGTTCTAAATTCATCTACTATTACACTCCCGGTGCGACCTCCGCCGCATATTATCTTGTGGTTTTTCACTTTCGCCACGCTCCTTTTCACCTTTGCGATACCAAAAGCTTTGCTTAACCTTCCTTCCAGTACTGATTCCATTATCTCTATTAGCACATATAAGGTTATGCCAACGCCCGATATCATCAATCCTGCCGTAAATATTTTTCCGTAGAAAGTCCGGGGAACTATATCTCCATATCCAACGGTGGTAATTGTAACGATGGTCATATAGATAGCATTGAGAGGAGTGAGCCCTTCAAGATACATAAAACCAACTGTCCCTCCCACAACCACCAGGAGTAATGAACAAATAGCGATTATTACGTGTCGTATTGGTTCCATGTTTCAAAATCTAACTCTAACTTTGTAGATAATAAAATTTGATTTATTTGATATAGGTGAGTAAAATACAAATACCCGATGGACAAAACAACGATAGTCATGGTTATAGCAATTGTATTAGCAGTGGCTCTCGCAATAACGTTCTCACTTCTTATTCCGCATAAACCTGAACCCGAAGCAGCAGAACCCGTAGAAAAGAAACGCATAGGCGTGGAGAAAATAGAAGTTGGAGAGAGAATAAAACTTCCAGCGCCGTGCTATACGAGTAACACATCGGTTGAAGAAGCGTTATCGAAAAGAAGATCAATAAGAGCTTATTCAGGTGAGAATTTAACCATCGCGGAAGTATCGCAGCTACTTTGGGCTGCTCAAGGTATCACCTCGCCTCGGAGAGGAAGAACCGCACCTTCCGCAGGTGCACTCTATCCGCTGGAGCTATACCTGGTTGTAGGAGACGTAGAAGGCTTTGACAAAGGTGTTTATAAGTATAGACCGGAAGAGCATGAACTTGAAAAAGTCGGGGATGGGGATAAAAGAGGGGAACTCGCAGAAGCTGCTGTCGGACCGAACCAGGAACACGTGAGAGACGCTGCCATAGACATCGTGTTCACCGCAGTTTATGAGCGAACAACAGGGAAGTATAAAACACCGGTCTATGAAGAACGAACGGGAGCGAGCTATTTAAGGGGGATAAGGTATGTGCACATGGAAGCAGGGCACGCAGCACAGAATGTTTATTTGCAGGCGGTTTCCTCGGGCCTCGGAACTTTCGTCATAGGAGCATTTATTGACAGTGAGGTCAAGAAAATCGTGAATGCAGAAGAGCAAGAGGAACCGCTATATATAATGCCTGTTGGGAGAAAAGGTTAGGGATAGCTCTTGTAAAAATCAAAATCCCTACAAACTTGGGATTTAGGTTTTATCAAAGAATTTCTATCACGATTGTATGCTTCATCAGATTTATTTCCTTTATCCTACCTTTGGCGTTTTGTGTCTCGCCTAAGATTCCCGTGAGTTTTATATTCACACCATCAACTTCTACGTAAACCACATCCTCCATCAGTAATTCTCTGCTTCCTCCTTTTTCCATCAGCACGCTTGATTCGCACATATTTTGTTTTTATATGGTTATGTATATGAATAAAGAATAAGATACCATGAAAGTAGTCATTTCATTAGGCAGCATTTTCTTTGCTGATGCCGCAAGCATAAAAAAAGTTGCAGAGGTCTTAGAGGAACTCGCGAAATCATGCAATCTCTACATAGTTACCGGTGGTGGAGAAATAGCGCGAGAGCGCATAAAAATAGCACGTGATTTGGGTGCGAACGAAGCGATATGCGATTATATAGGAATAGCCCTGACCAGGGTAAATGCGAAATTGCTTATCTCTGCCTTAAAAGATGCGTATCCCGAACCCTTTTCCGATTATAAAGAAGTTGCAGAAGCTAAGGCTGTGGTGAAAGGTGAGGGTGAGGATGAGGAAGCGAAAATAGCAGTGATGGGTGGCGTAAGCCCTGGTTATACAACCGATGCAGTGGCTGCGATTCTCGCTGAATATGTAAACGCAGACCTCTTCATAGACGTAACATCAGTAGATGG
>JAGLZV010000048.1 GCA_023131215.1 Candidatus Methanophagales archaeon
GTAGCCCTTACAATGAAAGAGGAGCTAAAAGCAGGGTCGAGAATTATTATAGACCCCGTTGCAGCGAAGATAATAGAAAGAAGTGGAATAAAGACCATCGTCATTGATGGAAGCAATCCACGTAATATCTTAGATGCTGTTCATGGGAAGCATCATGGCACGGAAATAACGTAGTGAAGTAGTCGCTGTAAAAATTCCAAATCCCAAGCATCAAATAACAAACAAATTCCAAATCTTAATTTCAAAATTCAAAATAAATCTTTCTTAAAAGCGTTTTTTAAATGTTTTTGCGAAGCAAAAAAGTTTATTTGGTGCTTGGAGCTTGTAATTTTTATGGATGATAAAACTTTTTTACTTATTCTTCGTATATCTCACGATATTTTTTCTCCACATCCTCGGTCGTCACATGCGTGTATATCATCGTGGTTTTCAAGTCTGCATGTCCCGCGAGGTATTGGAGTCTGGCAATGTCTATCCCCTTTCTCCAAGAATGCGTGATAAAGAAATGTCGAAGAGAATGGCAGGATACGTTTTTTTCTATACTTGCAAGCTGGGCATACTTTCTCGGCAGCCTCTGAATCTGTCTATACGAGATGTTTCTGAAAACATAACCCTCAGGTTCCATCTTTTCCGTATGTCTCCTCAGCAGCCCGATAGTAGCATCGTCAACAAGGACTTCTCTTCTCACATATTTCTTCTGCTTCAACGAATACACCCACAGCCTTTTATTGTGGAAGTCAATATCCTTTTTCTGTATCCCGTAGACCCACCCTCCGCGCTCACGTTTATAGACACCATAAAGCTCGCCTATGCGAATGCCTGTTCTTGCAAGCAGCCGCAATATTAGATAGTCTCTCTCATTCACAATAGCGGCATCCAAGATTTTGTTCAACTCTTCTTCGGTAATAGGGTCAGGAGCTCTTTTTGGCATCGCTTTTAAAAACTCTTCTTTAAAAAAGAAACCTTTACTGAAGAAGATTATATTTATTCATTTAGGATTAAGCACCTTTATACCAAGCGCTGCCGCTTCCTCTTCTATTTGTTCCCTTTTTCTCCTTCCAACCCCTGATGCTATCCGCGCTGCTACTGCTATTTCCTCTCTTGCAACCACTGCCTTAGCAAGATCATTCGTGTTGAAAACAAGCACCTCTCGCACTCCCGACGGATGCAATCCCCTCTCTTCTTTCTTTTTCCTATATCCTGCTTTCACCATCGCACCTTTCGCCGCTATATGCTCCCTCATCTTGTTATCAAGCCCTCGGGGTCTTCTCCAGCTCTTACTTAATTTCTTCTTTTTCCACCATCCGTATCTCTCAAATTTTGGTTTTTTCTTCGTCATCTTTATTCTCACGTCCTTCATTCTCAAAACTTCACAAGCTTCACATCAAATATATTTTCCACCTTTTTTATCTCTTCCATTGTATCCTCACTAACGCTCCCATCCACGTTAAGCACCATAACAGCTTCGCCTCCTACTTTCTCCCTTCCTACCTGCATCCCTGCTATGTTTATGCTCCCGTCGCCCAAAATCGTACAAACAGGACCTATCACCCTTGGTTTATCAAGAAAGGAGCATATAAGCATATAGCCCGAAGGAGATGCATCCACCCTGAACCCATCTATATTCACTATTCTCGGGTCGTCTTTTCCAAAGAGTGTGCCGGAAACGGTTTTTTTCTTCGCCCTCTCTTTTCCTTTTTCTTTGTCTTTGTCTTCTGTCCATGTGCTCGTTGTAAGGCTAATCAAAGAGGAGAAGTTTTCAACGTCCTCAGTCTTGCTTTCCGTGACCTTTATCCCAAACTTCTTCGCTATTGCCTCGGCATTCACATAATTCACACCGTCGGTGAACCAGGATAGAAAGCTCTTCAGCATTGCTACGGTTATCAATCTCGTGTCTTTTCCTGCTCCGGCTCTCGCCATTCCTATTTCTCCTTCATAAGAAACGTTAAATTGTTCAATTCTACTTGATTTTGGTATGAGCTGAGCACAGAGACGCCCAAGTTTCTCCGCTAATATCAAATAAGGCTTTATGGCGTCCATCAACTCCTCTTCGACGTATATCATGTTCACGGCATTCCTTACAGGCTGGTTCTTCAACGCCTCAATTAACTCCCCCGCAATAACCACAGCGGCAGCCCTTTGCGCTTCCTCCGTAGATGCACCTAGATGGGGCGTAACAATTACTTCTTCCAGTTCCAGCAATTCATTCTCATCGGGTGGCTCGTGCTCGAAGACATCCAGAGCAGCCCCTGCTACTTTACCGCCCTTTATCGCATCCCTCAGCGCACCCTCATCTATTATTCCACCACGAGCACAATTTATCACTCGAACACCATCTTTCATCAACTCGAACTCTTTCTTACCTATCATGTGATGTGTATCCTTTGTCAGTGGTGTATGCAGAGTGATAAAATCAGCAGCAGAAAGAACCTCAGTAAAACTTAAAAGGGTAATTCCAAGTTCTCTCGCCCGCTCCAATGATATAAAAGGGTCGTATGCAACGACTCTTATTCCAAGCCCTTTTGCCCTTTTCGCTACTTCACTTCCCACTCTTCCCAGTCCTATTATGCCCAATACCTTGCCGTTTACTTCCACACCCATGTGCTTTTTTCTTTCCCATTTGCCCGATTTCAGCGACATATTCGCAGCCGGTATTTTCCTCGCCAAAGTGAGCATCATTGCGATGGTATGCTCTGCTGCAGATATAGTATTTGCTTCCGGCGCATTTACCACCATTATTCCTTTCTCCGTCGCTGTTTCCACATCTATGTTGTCCACGCCGACACCTGCTCTACCTATCACCTTTAGTTTACCCCCGCCCCCTGCTTCTATTATTTCTTTCGTCACTTTCGTGCCACTTCTCACGATCAAGGCATCATAGCTCGCAATATGCTCTTTTAATTCTTCCTTGCTCAATTCTAATTCAATATCAACTTCTGCGAACTCACGCAGCTTTTTTATCCCCTCTTTTGAGATATGGTCTGTTACAAGCACCTTTTTCGGCTTTTCTGTTTCTTCCTTGCTTGCTTTTGCCTTCATCTGCAATTTCTCTCTCTCTCTCTTCCTTTTTAAACTTAAAAGAAATATAGCGTTATTAAAACTTAATTAAAGATGAAAGTGTAAATAATTAAATTAATGGAAGAAACGATAAAAGAAATAAAAGGTAGAGAGATTTTAGACTCTCGTGGAAATCCGACCATAGAAGTGGAAGTGCATACAGAGAACGGATTTGGCAGAGCGAGTGTGCCTTCAGGAGCATCTACTGGAAGTAAAGAGGCATGGGAGAAAAGAGACGGTGATAAAAGAAGATATGACGGTAAAGGCGTTCTTAAAGCTGTTGAAGCAGTAAATACCATAATAAAAAACGAGATAAAAGGAATGAACGCTCTCGAACAAAGGGTGATAGACGAGCGGCTAATAGAATTGGATGGCACGGAAAACAAGTCGAGATTAGGTGCGAATTCTATTCTCGGAACTTCGATGGCGGTTTGTAAAGCGGCGGCGGATTCGTTAAAAAAACCTCTTTTTAAATATATCTGCGAGGATGTCGCTGGGATGAAACCGCTGTATGAGCTGCCAATGCCGATGATGAACGTGATAAACGGTGGTAAGCATGCGGGTAACGAACTGAGTATACAAGAGTTTCTTATCTTACCCGCAGGTTTTGACAGGTTCCGCGATAATTTGAGAGCTGGTGTTGAAACTTATCACGCACTTAAAAAGGTATTGGAGGAGAAATACGGGAAGATAGCCACGAATGTGGGAGATGAAGGCGGGTATGCTCCTCCCATGCGAGAGACCGCTCAGCCATTAGATGCGATAACAGAAGCGATAAGCGAAGCTGGTTATTCTGAGGCTGAAATACGGTTGGGCATGGATGCTGCGGCATCGGCTTTCTTCGGCTCGAAAGAACAAAAATACGTGATAGATGGCATGAAGAAAGACGGCTATGAGCTGATTGACTTCTATCAAGCACTTGTGGAGAAATATCCGATAAAATTGATAGAAGACCCTTTTGAAGAGGACTCATTCGAGTTGTTCGCAGAACTCACGGCTAAGATGCCGCAGAAGATAATAGTGGGCGATGACCTGTTTGTGACGAATGTCAAGCGACTGAGGGAAGGGATAAAGAGAAAAGCGGCAAATGCCGTTTTGCTGAAATTGAATCAAATAGGAACCATTTCAGAAACTCTGGATACCGTTAAATTAGCTTCAGAAAACGGATATAAGAAAGTAGTCAGCCATAGGTCTGGCGAAACTGAGGATACGCTTATTGCGGATTTCTCGGTTGCAATAAATGCAGAGCTAATAAAAACAGGTGCACCCGCAAGAAGCGAAAGAACGTGTAAATACAACCAATTATTGAGGATAGAGGAGGAGACGGGGGAGAAGGCGAGGAGCAGGAAGATTTTTGATTGCACTTAAGTTTTAAATTTAAAGCTCATATTTTCAATATATTTAAATATCGATTGCATTAAATGAAGAAACAAAAGAAAAATTAAAGGAGGAAGGGTACCTCTGCTATGACCTTGAGGATATGCAAAAAGATACCAACAGGATATTTAATTAAATAAAATAGTAAAATTATAACCTTAAAGGCGATAAAGAGTAGAAGGAGTGAAAAGAGAGTATGGGGATGTTTGACACCATTTACTTTGATAAAGCATATACGTGCCCAAAATGTCAGAAGAAGATAGATTCTACACAGACAAAGGCATTTGAGAATTTACTGGAGGTTTTCCATGTGAAGGATTGTATAGGTCATGCAGAAGAAATGAAGATTGTAAAAGAAGAACTGTTCTGTGACAATTGTTCAGAGTTCATCGGGAAGAATGTGTATATGGTAGTGAGTAGAGGCATACTTCTGGGAATAACAGAGACATTGGAAGAAGCAAAGAAGCTTTTAAATGACTTGAATCAGGAGAAGCTGATCCTATGGTATCACGACCTTTATCGGAGATATATTGGAGAGCGAAATGAGAAACATTCATACGGCGGGTTCCTGAAAAACCTCTGGGAATGGTATGGAGAAAGGCTGCATGAAAGACCGGAAACTGATTCTGGCATTGAACGAATCCGTTTTATCCTGAACTCAAGACATCTTAAGGGCGCCCTGAACCCTGTGGAGTCAATTGAAAGGTTTATAACTTACAAGCACATGAAAAGGGCATTGGCTGAGCTTTGGGAAGAAGGTCATGAAATCCTCGATATTTATTATCCCGAAGATATGAGCCAGAGTGAAGAAAGCTGGTCGGTTGACGTTTATCAGGATGAGCTCAATGAACGTTGTCGCTTGAACTGGACCTGGACGGTGATAAGCAAGAAGGAGTTAGAAACGGAAGGTGAGAAGGAGGAAGAACTGCCAGAATGGGAAGAAGTAGTTGATGAGCCATTCTCAGACGAAGTGGTTTGTAAAGCGATAGAAAAGTGGTTACGGGGAAGGGGCTATGAATTTGGAGTGAGAATGATTTCGCTCGAGCAGGCAAGAGGTTCTGGACTGGTCAAAGAATTGAGGGAGAGAGAAGTCGAATCAGAGGAGCATGAGGCAGTTTCAATGGAGATGATGGAGAAGGAATTGAAAGAAGAGGAAAGGAAGAGATTAGCAGATTTCGTAGATGTGAGAGCAGGTAAGAGAAAGGTTTTCTATTACGAAGGCTTTTATGGCTCCCTCATCGCTGATGTCGAATCTAATAGGTTGGTGGGCAAGATTGAGGGAATAGACAAAGATATAATTTATGAGGGAAAAACAGTGAGGGAATGTGAGGAGAAATTTAGGGAGGCTGTGGATCGTTACAAAAGAGAGAATTAGCTGAGAGAAAACTGTGAAGGGGCGCATAAAAAAGAAGGGGATCATGAGATGAGAGCAAATGAGGTCAAGACTTCTCTTGTATCTATCATACTATGCACGCACCGAAGTGATAGGTATGAAGACTTTGTAGAGGCAATAAATAGCTTGAAAGTCCAATCCTATGAGAATCTGGAGATTGTTGTAGTTGTAGATGGAAACAGGAAGCTGTATGATAAGATTTTAAAAAAATATAAGACATTAAAAAATAAATATCTAAATAGATTAAATGACTCGTACATTGCAGAACTGGTATGTGGTAGTAACTGGCGATCTGAAGGCTTCGAGGAGGCTGAAGGACAGAGCGGAAGTTCAGGAAGAATTAAAAAATGCTTTGAGAATAGTCAACAGAAGATTTGACGAAGAAATACCTGCAAAATTTATGGTTGTAGGCGGGGATAGTTTTCAAGGGATGCTTTTCTCACCGAAATATCTGTTCGATATTTATTATGTATTTTTTGAAAACATCAGTCATCAGTTCTATCTGGGAATTGGCATTGGTGGTATATCTACGAGTTTAAGCGAAAATGTTGGGGAAATAGATGGCGAAGCATTTCATAAAGCATCTGACGCTTTAGAAAGGGCAAAGAAAGAAAATATATGGATTGTATTCAGAAGCGAGTGGGAAATTGACGGGGTTGTTACATGTTTATTGAATTTCATGGCAGATGTGATGTGGAGTTGGACTAAAAGGCAGAGAGAAATTGTAACATATTACAAAAAAGTGAAAAATGAGAAGAGCAGTATCACATTGGAAGAGGTAGCGGATGGTATAGGAATAAAAAAACAAACCCTTTCTAAAATATTAAAAAGGAGTAAATATAAGTTATTGAAAGAAGCGGAGGATACTTTTGTTGATTTTATAAGCCAAAAATGGCTGACAGAAGGATATAAGCCAAAAATGGCTGACAAAGGGGGGTTGGTGAAATGAGTTATGCATTCAAAATTTCTGTGATAATTTCTGCGTATATTATTGTAAGCATTATAGGTGCTTATTTCATTAAATTAATGCTCAGGAGATATGAGAAAGATATAGAAACCAGCGGCTTAAAAGGTGCGGGTATGGTGATAGGGATAGTTGAAAGGGTTATGGTTTTAACCTTTGTATTGGTTGATCAATACACAGCAATAACAGTTATTTTTGCCGCCAAATCCATTGCAAGGTTCAATGAATTAAAGGATAGGAAAATGGCTGAGTACTATTTAATCGGGACACTTGTAAGCATAACCTTTGCATTGCTTGTAGGCATCGTTATCAGAGCAATTTTGGTAGGAGGGATATGAAGAAAATAATGATTCCAATTGCAAAACCTATGATAAGCAATGATGAAATCCAAGCAGTTGCAGAAGTCCTTAAGTCAGGAATGCTCGCACAGGGAAAAGTAGTCGAAGAATTTGAAACTGCTTTTGCTAAATATGTTGACGTAAAAAATGCAATAACAGTCGGCAATGGCACAATATCTTTGGATATTGCCCTCAAGTCATTGGATATGAAACAAGGAGATGAGGTTATTGTTCCTTCATTTACGTTTATATCCACCTCAAACGCTGTTCTGTTCCAAGGCGCTAAACCTGTTTTTGCTGATGTGGATGAGAGAACTTTCAACATAAATCCTAACGATGTTTTAGAGAAAATAAGTGATAGAACAAAAGCAATTATAGCCGTGCATCTATTTGGTCATCCGTTTGATATAAAAGCATTACAGGAGATTTGTGAAGGCCACAATCTAATTTTAATTGAGGACTGTGCTCAGGCGCATGGCGCCGAGTATGAAGGTAGAAAAGTTGGAAGCTTTGGAGTTGTTAGCTGTTTCTCTTTCTATGCTACAAAAAACATGACTACCGGTGAAGGAGGGATTATAACAACCGACAGTGACGAAATAGCAAAGGTATGCAGATTGCTCAGAAATCATGGCGAAAGTCAAAAGTATTGTCATACAATATTAGGATACAATTATCGAATGACAGATATCCAGGCTGCAATTGGCGTTGCACAATTAAAGAAACT
>JAGLZV010000049.1 GCA_023131215.1 Candidatus Methanophagales archaeon
ATCATCAATATGTGGTTACAATTGAGAAAGGATTTCCAATGTCAAGAGACGAGTTTATGGATTATCTAAAAAAGAAAGGTATTGGGTGTGCCATTCACTATCCACTATCAATTCATAAACAACCATTGTACCAGCGAATGGGCTATACAGATGAAAACGCTAAGTGCCCTGTCGCCACAGCCTTATCTGACAAGATTTTAAGTTTACCTGTCCATCCGGCATTAACAGAAAAGGATTTAATGTATATTGTTGAGATAATAAATAACATAAAATCATAAAATGAAAGTCGGCGTTATCGGGACTGGAACCATGGGGAAGAACCATGTCCGAATCTATTCAGAGCTTAAGGAAGTTGAGGAGGTCTATGCCTTTGACGTTGATAGAGGGAAGGCGAAAAGATTGAAAGAGTATGGTGTCATCATTTGCGATTCTATGGACGAGCTTTTGAATAGGGTTGATGCTACAAGCGTTTGTGTTCCAACAAAATATCACCTTGAGGTCGCTAAAAGAGCGATTGAAAAAGACATACATTGTTTAATAGAAAAGCCAATTGCGTTAACTACGAAGGAGGGAGAGGAATTAGTAAATTTGTCGGAAGATAAGGGGTTAATTATCGGCGTTGGCCACATTGAGAGGTTTAATCCAATAGTAGAGGAGATCGAGAGGATAATAGAAAATCCACTTTATGTTGAGATAAAGAGGCACAATCCGGCATCTGCAAGAATAACAGACAGCACGATTGTTGAAGATTTAATGATTCATGACATTGATATTGTATTCAATGTTTTGTATAAGCCTTTACAGGGCTTGCGGGTAAACCCTTACAGGGTTTTCGGGGTGGTAGGGGCGAAGCCCCTACATGGGGCAGAGCCCCACAGTGGGGACTATGAGATTTACAGTGCTGGGAACAACGAGCTTTGCACAGCATTGATTAAATTCGGGGCTTCTATTGTGTCGCTGTCTGCAAGCAGGAAAGCGTCGAAAAAAATTAGAACGGTGTATATTGAAGAGGAAGAGTTCACGATTGAAGGAGATTTCATGAACCAGGAGATTTATGTATATAGAAAACCCGGGAAATACGGCATAGAAAATGAGAGATATACACAGGAAAATATCATTGAGAAAGTTTTGGTGAACAAGGTAGAGCCATTAAAGGAGGAATTGAAAACTTTTATCCGATGTGTGAGAAATGGTGAGGAATTTTCAATCACACCTGTGCAAGCATTGAAGAATTTGAGAATATGTGAGGAGATAAGGAGATTAAATGGCATACTTTAAGCATCCGACAGCAGTTGTGGAAAGCGATATTATCGGCGATGGGACAGGGATATGGCATTTTGCGCATGTAAGAGAGGGAGCAAAGATAGGAAAAAATTGTATTATAGGGAAGAGCGTGTATATTGATGCGGAGGTAGAGATTGGAAACGGTGTAAAAATCCAGAATTTTGTTTCTGTTTATAAAGGTATAAAAATAGAGGACGATGTTTTAATTGGTCCTTCAGTAACTTTTACGAATGATTTATATCCCAGAGCGTTTAGTTGGGGTGAGGATAAGATAATTTCGACCGTGGTGGAAAAGGGTGCAAGTATTGGCGCGAACTCAACTATTGTTTGTGGATTGGTAATAGGCGAGTATGCAATGATAGGAGCGGGTTCGGTAGTAACGAAGGATGTGCCACCTTTTGGGTTGGTGTATGGGAATCCGGGGGAATTGAAAGGTTTTGTATGCTATTGTGGGAGGAAACTGAGTGAAATTATCGGAGAAGACAACGAAAAAATAATTTATAAATGCGAATGTGGGAAGGAAGTGGAAACCACGAGATTACACAAAACTTTTTTGCACGCAAAAACCTTTACTAAAAAATAATAGTTTCTTTAATCAAACTTTCTTGTAATCAGGTGGTTATAATGAAAATAGCAGTAATTGGCTTGGGAAAGGCGGGATTGCCTATTGCAAGTGTTATAGCAGATAGCGGTTTTGAAGTTATCGGCGTGGACATAGACGAAAGAAAATGTGAAGATATTAATGGGGGCAAAAACCCAATTCCTGAAGAGGGAGAATTGGACGAGCTAATCAAGAGGCATGGTAGAAAGGA
>JAGLZV010000005.1 GCA_023131215.1 Candidatus Methanophagales archaeon
AAGCTGGTGAGAAAATACAAAGCCCTGCCAATAATAACCAGCAATGCTCACTCTATATACGATTTAAGGGCGCCAAGAGAGATGATTGCACTGGCGTCGCTATTCGGAATGCGAAAAGAAGAAGCTGTACACGCCTTAAGCGATATTCCAAAGGGTATATTAGAAAAGAAATGGAAAAAGGAAACGGAAGTGGAGATAATATGAAAATGAAAAGTGCAAAGTGCAAAAGTCAAAATAAATTTCGCATTTTACATTTTGCATTGTTGCTGCCACCTTCTCTTCGTGAAAGGAAAAGGTATCTTGTGTTTGAGGTGATAAGCGAGCGAGAAATAGATAAGCGAGAGTTGTTGAAAGAGATATGGGACTCCACTTACTCTCTCTATGGGGATGTAGGAGCAAGTGAAAGCAGGATATGGCTGATAGGATATGATAAGAAGAAAGACGCAGATACAGGCACAGACGTGGGTGTAGGTATCCTGAGATGTGCACATGATAAAGTCGAGGAAGTAAGAGCTGCATTAGCTTGTATTCATTCGGTAAAGGAAGCAAGGGTTGGCATAAGAGTGGTTGGAATCTCAGGAACGATAAAAGGAGCAACTCGCATCTCCGGATGGTGATGAAGATTAGCCAACGCTTTTTCTTTAAACCTTTTTAAGAAAAGTCTAATCAAAAACGCTTCGCATGAAATATAAGTTTCTTTGATCAAACTTTCTTTTCAAAAGAAAGTTTGTGTGTAAATCTGTGTAATCTTGTGGTTCATTTTGCATTTTTCATTTTGCACTCTGCATTTTGCATTGTTTCACACACTCCCCTTTAACATCTCCATATAAATCGCTAAATCCCTTCTCGTTATGACTCCTACGAAGTCCCCACTCATCGCCTCTTTCACTGCCAGAACATTCCTCCTGTTTCTTATCATCCTTTTTAGCGCTTCTGTTGCCGCCTCCTCCTCTAATACAATATCGCTAATGCTATCAAATGAACTTATTGCGTCAGAAACTCTTAAAAAGTAACGCTGCTCTGCTGACAACTTTTTTATTTCATCAAACGTTATAAACCCTTTTAATTCACCGCTTTCACTCACCACTGCATATTCAGCGTTTTTCTCCGCGAGCATCTTATTCGCCAGTTCCACAATTGGCATATCCTCCAGCACGCTCGTTCTCTCGGTTCTCATGACATTCTTTACCTTTATTCCCTCTAAGGAAGCAAAAGTGATGGTTGCGGCTTCTTCTTCTGTTGCGATTATGTACAGGATAATAGCAATTCCAACGATAAAAAAATTTGGTACCCTCTCACCGGTTAAAATAAACATAAAAGGGTCTGCAACAATCCCCGACATTGCCATTGTAACTGCAAATATTTTTCCTACCAACACTGCTCTCCTCGTTGCTTTTAGAAATGGCATTCTTTTCGCAAGTAAAGCCCTTAAAACTCGGCCACCATCCATTGGAAATGCAGGTAATAAGTTGAATGTGCCTAATATGACGTTCCAAAACCCGAGGATAAACACTAAAATCTTAACCGGGTAAATGACCAAATTCAATGGTCTTATACCCCAAAAAGTAAGAAGAAATACGCCGCCGAGGGCAAAGCTCATCAAAGGTCCCGCAATTGCTATCTTCCACTCCTTCCTCGGATCTTTTGGGATATCTTCCATCATGGCTAAGCCACCGAAGAGGTGAAGGGTAATACTGTGTATTCTCGTCCCATATTTCATTGCAACGTAGGAATGTGACATCTCGTGGAGTAATAAAGAAACGAAAAAAAAGAAAGCAGCTATAGAGGATAATGAATACCGGAGGAAAGGCGACATCTCGATACCACCTAAGCCCAGCGGCAGTGGAATAGGTTTCGTAGGGTCTTTTGCAAATAATGATGTAATTAAACTGTATATAGGTGAATTGGGCCCTATACTTAATGTATAGCCATGCGCAAACATCATTACGATTAGCGGTAAGATAAACAAAAAAGTAAAATGCAACCTTATTGGTATGCCGATGAGTTTACCCACTTGTATAGATGTTCGCATTTTTTTTCTTTTCTTTTCTTCGTCAATCCGTTAATTATATATATATTGCCTCCGTTCATAAATAGCATTATGGAAATAGAATTGTCTTCCTTATATGGGCAGGATATATACACGGATAGAGGGGTATATGTCGGTAAGATAGAGGATGTGAGCGTGGACATAAAGGAGAAGAGAATATCGGGGCTGGCGGTGAGGGACATAAATCCAAACGCTTTCGATATAGGCAAGAGGAAAGGTGTGGTTATTCCCTACCGGTGGGTAACGGCGATTGGAGACATAGTGCTGATAAAGCATGTGAGGAGAAGAGTAGCGGAGAAGGAGGAGGAAGGGGGGGAGAGAGAGAGAGAAAGAGAAAAGTAAACACGAAAAAGAGCCGGTGATGAAGGGTCAGGACCGAGAGAGGCGTAAAGATAAAGGCAGGGATAGGGAGATATACGCAGAGATAAAAGCCATACCTCCTTTGATCGTGCGTGCCGACGGAAGGAACTTCAAGCGGGTACTGAGCGAGAGCAAATTCGAGAAACCCTACGACGAGAGATTTGCAAGGGGTGTGGCGAAAGCGGTGGAAATCTTCTTTTTGAACAGCAGCTTCGACCCCAAACTTGCTTACATTTTCTCTGATGAAATAAGTTTTTTTTTCGAACATGTCCCGTTTGAAGGTAGAATAGAGAAACTGGATTCTGTAATCGCAGGCTTTTTGGCAAGTGCTTTAAGCATCGTTCTGGGTTTTAAAGAGGCTATTGCGTTTGACGCAAGGGTAATCCCTGTTTGCAAAGGAGAAGATGTTTTGGAGTATCTTGCGCAGCGCCAGGCAGAAGCATGGCGAAATCACATCAACGCGTATGGATATTACGGGCTGAGAGAAGAAGGGCTAAGTGAAAAGGAGGCGGAGAAGCGGCTGAGGGGGATGAAAGCAGGGGATGTGCATGAGATGCTTTTTCGCATGGGAATAAACCTGAATGAAACGCCGAAATGGCAAAGAAGGGGCATTTTGATTGCTAAGCAGAGGTATGAAAAAGAAGGATACGATCCAAAAGCGGAGAAGAAAGTTACTGCTGCACGCTACAAAATAGTTCAGCTATGGGACCTGCCGTTATTCGGGTCAGAGGAAGGGCGAGATTTGATAAACCGACTGATGGGATATGCTCAATAAAAAGCGGGAAAAATTCCAAATCGCACGCACCAAACTCCAAACAAATTCAAATACCCAATTTCAAAATTCAAAAATAAAGGATTTTTTTAGGGGGAAAATTAGTGTGGGCCCGAAGGGATTCGAACCCTTGACCGCCCGGTATCTCACAAAGAAATTCTTTAGGAGGTGATACCCATCGGATTCTCTGTTATGAGCCGGGCGCTCTAACCATGCTAAGCTACGGGCCCCCCTTTCTCTTATTATATTTGTATCTTTTCATATAAATAATGTGCTTATTTAGTTGAAGTTGTTTACCAAAGAATAAACCCCAATTTCCAAAACCCAAAGAGTAAGGATACGCAAAAATAGGCTGTAAGTTGGTAGTATTGGTATGTATTGGGATTTTGGATTTTCTGTGAGGCTAAACAAATATGCTTCCTCTTCAAAACGCCCACCCACTTAACCATCTCAAACTCTCCTTATATTCATACGCTACTGGATAACCAGATATTACTGGATAGAAGAGGAAGAAGAGAACCGCAATCGAAATAAGAAAAGCAATGACAATGCACTTAATAATATTTTCCTTTGACAAAGCTTTCTTTTCTAAAGAGGAGTTTTTAGTCAAGGTTTTTACCGCAGGTAAAAAAGTTGTCCAATAAGTGAGTGCAAATATCATAAACGGCACATTAGGAACAAAATGATAGATGAACAAGATTCTCGTGATAACTACGTAAGGAATCCATTGCAGTAGAAAAGGAATGAGAATGAATAAGGAAACAAAGCTGTACTCCCTTTTCCTTATCTTATCCGCTATAAGCCTAATCCCAATCAAAATCAACGCAGGAATACTGCACCACCATATAGCCGGATTTCCCATCAAAACGATTGTCGAAACCATCGCTGTTCCGTCTAAAGTATTAGAATACATCCAAAGCGGTTTAAGCATAAGCGGCCAGGACCACCAGGGCGAAGAGAAAGGATGTGTCGCTTCAATCCCTGCATGGTATCCAAACATGCGTAGCTGGAGCTGAAGGACATCCAAAAGACTGTGCCCCTCGCCTGCAAGCATGTACGGAATATAAGTTGCGATATAAATAGCAGCGGAAACGAATAAACCCGCTAAAACAATTTTATAATCGCTAAAGATCGGTTTCTTATTTCTTAAATTGTTGATCAATAAGAGCGCAAAAATGGAAAAAAAACCGTAAATGGCAGTCCATTTCACAGCGAAGCAAAGTCCGAAAAAAATAATGCTGAGGAAAAGAGAGGAGGGCGTTTTTTTTCCCCCCCCTTCCCCTTCCCCTTCTTCTTCTCTTTTAGAGAAATAATCGAAGGCAAAGTAAAACATCAATAAAGAAAAAAGAAGGATGAATATTTCTCCAGTTGCCAATCTCGCCAGGGAGAAATGCATAAAATCGAAGGTCAGGAGGAAAGCAGCAAAAAAGCCTGCTGCTGCATTTTTAAATATGCGTTTACCAAAAAGGAATATTATCGGTATCATTGCAGCAGCGGCTAAAACGCCTAAAATACGCCAGCCAAAGGGATTCATCCCGAAGCACAAAATGCCTCCCGCTATTATGAGCTTCCCAAGTGGTGGATGCGTCCATTCATAAGGCTCCACATGATTTAAATGTCCTTTTGCAGTTCGCACAAAATACATCTCGTCAAAGTAAGCGCCGTATTTTTGCGTAATCGGCAGTTTTATCACGTCCTGCTCATCAACTAATCTCGTAGCATTTTCTCCGCTTACCTTTACTGGCTCTATCTTTTCGTTCTCCGCAGATATTACTAAAATCTCGCCTATTTTTCCTTCTGATTCTTCGGCATCAAACACGAACTTAAGAAATCTTGTGCTCTTATTCCCTAAATTAATTCTTTCCCAAGAGCAGAAATGCACATGCTTTGCAGGGTCGTTGTCATAAGAAGAGAGAATTTTCCAATTATCTGGAGGTGTGCCACCATAGATATCGAATTTCGTTCGTTTCTCATCACCTAAGAAGATATAAACCTCTTTCATTTGCTGAACGCTGCCGAAATCAAAAACAACTTGAAGTTCTTCTTCACCCGCGGACATTGGGTGCCAGCAAGAAGAAGGCATCATGACAGAGCCCATGTTAAGAGAAGCAAAAAGCAAAAACAGAATTGTAAGTGCTGTTATTGATGCGATTTCCAAACACGTTATTCCTTTCATTTATACCTCCACAACAAAAAAAAGCATATATTTATATATATTAAAGAGATATAGCGAGTAAAGCAATGAAAATAGCTTTTTATTACAAAAGCGCAAATAACGGGATAAAAACACATGTTAATGCGCTGTCACGAGAATTTGTGAATTTAGGGCATGAAGTAAAGAAAATAGACCAGTTCTCGCTTGGCTCTTATATGCTTGGCAATACCTCGGGTGGCATTTCTTATGGTTTTGACTTTTCGCTAAGAAAGATAAAAAAGGAAGTGGAAGACTGTGATGTTCTTCATATACATCATGCAGCTACGTTTTCGGAATTTTTCCTCCCTCTTTCTTCTATTTGCTCTGAACTCAACATCGTCAATACTTTTCATATTCCCGCTGGACCTTCTTTGGAAGGAGAACTTAGAAAAATCCATATAGCAACCCTAACGTCATTGTATGCAGGGCGTTCAAAGAAATTTATATCTGTGAGTGCAGAAATTGCAGAATATATTCGCAGATATTGCTACGGTTATAACGATGGTGATAACAACAACGGAACTGAAATTGTAATTATACCAAATGGAGTGGATATAAATCGTTTTCATCCACCAGAAGAGGATGAGAAAGAAAGCAAAAAGAAGGAAAGGGATGTCTGCATAGGCTATCTTGGTAGATTATCGCCAGAAAAGAATATAATAAATATGATAAAGGCTGTGAAGGTGTTGGCGTCGGAATCGTGGTTGGATAACGTATATTTAAAGATTGCGGGAACAGGGCCGTTATATAATAAGATAAAAAAGATGGAAGACGAAAAAATAAAGGTTTTGGGATATGTTGAAGATGCCCCTTCTTTTTATCGCAGTTTGAACATTTTCTTATTGCCTTCTAAGCTCGAAGCACAACCAATAGCATTACTCGAAGCGATGGCATCGGGGCTGCCTATAATTGCTACTGATGTCGGGGACAACAAATATTTCATCCAGGAAAATGGTATCATCTGTGGCACAACAGCGAAGGAAATAGGTGCTACGATAAAAGAGATGCTAAGTGAAGACCTGGAAAAGATGGGTGCGGAGTCAAGGAGAAGGGTTGAGAATGGCTATACGTGGGATAAGATAGCAGAACGGACATTGGAAGTGTATAAAAGCGTGACGAATAAATCACAATTTTCAAACTGATGTTTCTTGCTCATCTCTCTGCCCTAAGGGCAACAAACAATCAAAGGCACTGTTGCAGGTGCTTTCCCCCGTGAAGATTGCCTATCTTTGAGATGCGCTTCATGGTCACCACAAATAAACAACAAACCGTTTCTTTCGCCGACAGCATTTGCGATTGCCCTTATGTTTTCGTCTGTAACTTTTGCAGCAACACTTAAATCCCAGCCCCTATGTGCAAACCGGTCAATTGCACGAAGATGAGAAAACACCAACCTTAAATCTTGCTTACCCAACACGGAAATTGTGTGCTTTTTTATTAACTCATCGTATTCAAATATGTCTTCACGGTCATCAATGGCGAATACATAGCTTATTTTTCCCAAAAGGGGTTTTGCACCCTTCGTTTCGATTGCTGCCGCTGTTGGCTTTCCTTCGTCCTCCAATATTTCCAAGATGGATTTTATCTTCGACTTGCCCACATCGTCATTCGTGAGAATCCCGTGGTCTTCGGGTTTTAATCCCGTGAGAATAGAACCAATCGCCGGTGTCGTATGTTTGCTCACCGTCTCACACTCAAATAGAAGTCCATCTCGTTTGACAAGTTCGTGAATACTCTTTAATTCATCTGCAAAATCGGAATAAAACCGAAAATCGAAACTGTCAATCACTATCAATACCACCACTTGAGGGATAGGTTTGCGAGAATAAGCGAACGTGAGTATTTGCTCGACTGCTCGAGCTTGTGAAGTCAGATGCACCTCGAAAAACTCCGCCAAAGTAGACGCTATTTGCAATAGGGAAATGGATTGCATAAAGTTTATATCGAAAGAAGAGTAAATATAATGATACACGAATAATTAGAAAACGAATGGAAATAAAACGTATAAAGCGGTACAGGGATAAGATAAATGTAATCGTGGAAAGGTGTGAAGAGATAAGTGAATGGACGGAAGGATACGAGGCGGAGGACTTCACACGAGATGAGAAAACGAAGTTGGCGGCGTATAAAGCATTCCAGGAGGTCGCCGAGTCGTGCATGGACATAGTTGCAATGGCGTGTAAGGATGAGAAAATAGTGCCAAAGGACGATTATACGAATGTAGAGAACCTAAATTTTATAGACAAAAGTATAAAGGGTGTGTTAATCGAAGCGAACGGACTGAGAAATCGGTTGGTGCACCGTTATAATCAATCTGACGACCTCGTCGCTTTTGTCAGCATAAAAGAGTTACTACCACGGATAGAGGAATTTGTGGAGATGATTGAGCAATGGATGCGAAAATAGCTGGGAAAAAAGTGAGTGAAGACCTGAGGTTCTTGTTTGATAATAGGTCGGTTTTGGGCGTGCTGCTCTATGGCTCAGTGGTCGAAGGCGAAAGCACTGAACGAAGTGACATAGACGTCTGTATCGTCGCGCCAGCAGCAGACGACAAGGTAGCGTTTTCAAGATGGATTCTGGCAAATGTAAGAGATGAACGGTATGATGTGCGTGTATTTGAGCTTATGCCGCTTTATCTCAAGATGGAAGTGGTAGAGCATGGAGAGGTGGTGCATGCAAGAGATATTTACGAACTTTACGAGTATTTTTATGCCTTCAGGAAGTCATGGGACGACCAAAAGCGAAGACAAATGCTGACCCGCGAGGAGGCTCTGGAGTTGTTCACTCAACCCTTTTCTTTTAAAAAGAAAAGCGTTGACGGAAAAGAAAACTGACGAACAATTAAATAGAGGGGCGAACTCCCCCCCCTCAATCCTTTCGTTTAAACTATTTGTTTTTCTGTTAGCACAGGTTTTCTTTTTTGTAAAAAGAAAAAGTGTATGGAGAAAATCATAATCGAGCCAGTCTGGTTTGATTCCCTTGGTGCAAAGTCCTCATGCACGTTGGTCGAAACCCCCGATGTGAGGATACTGATAGACCCTGGAATCGCAGCAATGCAACCCTCTTTCCCAGCTTCGACTGAGAAAAAGCAGGAGTGGCGCGAGGAAGGCAGGAAAGCGATAAAAAGAGCAGGCAAAGAAGCTGATGTCATAATAATCTCGCACTACCATTATGACCATTACTTCCCAACCGATTTGGGCATTTATAAGGATAAAGTGGTGTTCGCAAAAAATCCTAATGAATATATAAATGACTCACAGCGAGCCCGAGCAGCCAGCTTCTATTCCTCTATCTGCGAGACTTATGGAAAAACAAACCTCGAATCATTGTCATTGGAAAAGACAAAAGAAAAGGCGAAAGAAATGAAATATAAATATCCAGACCCAATGGCAGAGTTACCGATAGCCAGCCATAAGGATTTCGGCGATTATAATAAAAGAAGGTCAGAACTTTTTGAAAAAGGAAAGCGATGGTTTGATGGCAGAGTTGCTAACTGGGCTAAAAATCCTGAGATTCCTGAACTCAACTTCCCTTCGCTCAAAGTAAAATATCCTGAAGACAAGGAGTTTAATTTCGGCAATACCTCGCTTCGATTTAGCAAACCGCTGTTTCATGGAATAGAGTTCTCCAGAGTTGGGTGGGTATTTTATACCATTGTCGAGCACGAAAACGAGAAAGTCATTCATTCTTCTGACCTCAATGGTCCTATAATCGAGGATTATGCACAGCAAATAATCAAGGAGAATCCTCAGATATTAATCCTGGATGGTCCTATGACCTACATGTTTGGCTATTTGCTGAACAGGATTAATTTAAACCGAGCAGTGGAGAATGCAGTGGAAATTGTGCGTTCAATTGATGCGGAATTGATTATTTACGACCATCACTTGCCGCGGGATAGAAAATTCAGGGCGAGGACTGAAAAGGTGTGGAACGCCGCAAAGGAAGCGAATAAGAAGCTCATGACCGCTGCGGAATTTTTGGGACACGCGCCGGTTGTGCTTTCAGTAGGTTCTCAATAAGCGGGCTTTATCTGTGATTTTACGCATTATTCTATTCCAAAATCCCCCTCTTTCAACTCTCGTTTAAGCCCTTCCGCTTTATTCTCTTCTCAAATTCTTCATCTCACTCTTTTCTCATCTTCTCAACTTCTATTTTTCACCTCTTACTTTACGGGACTCTTATTATCCCCGCAACACCATCAAATCCCCTATCAAAAGTGTAAATCTCATTTATATCCTCACGGCGCATCACATCCACGGCCAGACAATCATTCGGGTCCATCTTCAACTCGTTCATCAGTTCTATTGCGCCCAGATAATCCTCCGTTGTAACATCAACAATCCTTACATTGTCCATTGAGAAGAGCCCAATTAGCAGCGAATATAAATCTTCCATTGATAACGCCCTTTTCAAAATATTTGAAACTTCCGAAAGATGAACAACGGTTGTTAGTACCTCTTCTCCTTCATTTATCCTCGTTATTGTATCCTTTGCATGCTCCTTCATCTGTTTCTCCTTCTCGGTCAATTTACGCTTCGGCTTGTAATATGCATAGATGAACACATTCGCATCAAGGAATATCATTGTAAAATCTCCTCTCAAACTCATCCCAATCTTTTATGTTCATCCCAAGGTCAGCGCTGTCAAAGAATTTGGTTAAATCCACCTTCTTCTTCGGCACTATCTTCAGATATCCCTTTCCTTTTATCACAAATACCTCTTTGCTCTCCTTTAGTTCTTCCGTTCTCCAATCAGATGGCAGAACAAATCTCCCTTGTTCATCCACTTTCTTCCTTTCTATTCCATATATCATTTTTATCACCATAATATAATAGATGTTCCGTATATTTAAATTTGTTGGTGATCTGTTTTTTTCCTGCCTTGCGGAAGAGGATATGAAAGACATTTTGAAAGCTATGGACAAAAGAGAGAAGGGGAATTATTACAAGTCGGAAGAAGTGTTTGAATGATTTTTTCACCTTGATTTGATACCCTGAACCCCTTCTGCTCTGAGGCTGGTTTTTTTTCCCCTCTCTTCAAAGATAATTCCGTGCCAACGTATTCTGCCCAACAATTTTTTGGGTCTTCAAGAATTTTTCATCGTTCCTTAAACGCACTCGCGTACATATACTATATTATGTTAAGTGAAAAGAAAATAGAAAAGATGTGGCAGGCATACCAAGAGCATCAATCTGCTTATTTCGTGGCTGCTACGTGTAAGGTCTCTCCAACAACCGCAACGAACTATCGTGACTCTGAACATTGGGATGAACGTCTCCGGAAAATCAGAGAAGAAGCCATTGCATTAGTGGATAATAAAGTTGCACGGCAACTTGCAAAAGATATTGAGGTGGTTCATGACCTCAAAATGAAAATCGCCGATGCTATCCAGAAGCAGCTTGAGGCTGGCAACTATAAACCAACCGTCGGGGACTTAGAACGGCTCGTTAAACTGGAGCATTTCCTCAGAGGCTTGCCAGATAGCAGAACTGAGGAGGACGTTGGCTCCTGGAAATGGCTTGAGGAGGTGAACGAGGACAGAGGACATGTGCCAAACCTTTTTCGCAAGCAAAAACCTTAGTTTCTTTGATCAAACTTTCTTTTAAGCCCTTTACAAGGGCTTGCGGGGTCGTGGAGCGGAGCCCCACATAAGAAAGTTTGTTGGTAAACCTTTTCTTTCTAAGAAAAGGTTTGTGCTAAAAGAAAAGATAAGAGAATGTTCTTAGTTTATATTCGCTTCGCTTTTACGTTAAAGGAAAGAGCATTTTTGGAGGACCCCAAATAAAAAACGCTCAAATTTATTAATTTTTCTTTTTTGTGCAAAAACAAAAAACTCTTCTCAATGCTTCTTTCATATCCCTTCGCTTTTCACTTTCATCGCTTTTTTGGTGGCAAAAACCCGTTGTTAAACAGTACAGGAGAGATTTTAACCTGAGGATTGGGGCAATATATACCCAATATCTCGATAAATACTCAAATCGTGTTTTATTTTCTCGACATATTTCCGCTTTTTAGAATCAAAATATATTAGCTCAGCAGAAATCTTTTCCGGCTCTTTCCTCCTAAAATACGAAGAAGAAACATCGAGAAATGTAATAATTTCCTTTTGCGGTGGCATGAATTCAATATTCTTAAAGAGAGCCATAGAAGAGATTTCCTTAGTACCCTCTACACCGAAGAACCGCTTATTAAATCGTATAGATATTTTATATGCAGCCCGGGCGCCTATATTCTTGACATTGATGTAAAGAAGACCTTCTTTGAATATAAAGTCGATTATCACTTCTGGCCTACCTAAGAGTCGACTTAAAAGTTTCATGCAATAGTCCCTACCTACTCTTGCCCTATTTTACCTCTTCATGGCTTTACTCTCTTCATACCTTCATGCACTATTTCCAAGGTTTCAATAGCAACATCGGTTCCCTTAGCGTTGAGATCTGGTGCGTCATATTTGCAGGGCCAGGCATTCACGAATTCCCATCTTGCTGCGGGATTTCCCTCCTCATCCATCAGGATGATGGCAACGTTTTTCCTTGCATCTTGCATCTTCCCCTCTTCGACAGGTTTACGCCACTTCTCATAGAGTTCCATAGAATCGGTGATTCCCCATTTCAGGATTATGTTTCCATACTTGGTTAAACCGGGAAGTTTCCTTACGGTTGTTGGCTCATGTCCCTCGCGGTATTCAATGACATCACTGGTTGTGTCAGGAATTGTAACTTCACTGAACCCTGCCTGGGTGATTCCGTCTATTTCAAGCAAAAACCTAAAATTTCTATACGGGTCTTTTCTTTCTCCAACAGGCATTTTATTCACCTCTTTCTCAAGTAACAAACCTCTTATTTAACCTACAAAGCCTGTATCCATATAAAGTTTGCTACCAAATTAAGAATTTCAGTTCCTTTTTACCTTCACATAAATAGATGGTCTTTTCACCTTGATTTGATTTTGATACTCCAAACCCCCTCTGCTCTGAGGCTGGTTTTTCCTCTCTTCAGGGATAATTCACTACCAATGTATTCTGAAAGGCAATTCTTTTTGATCATTAAGAATTTTTCCACCGCCGGATACAGTTCCTTTTCATACATTTTAAGCTCTATCGGGGGGTTCTTTTTGCCGAGATTTTGAATTGTAAGAACCCTCGGAATTTTAAGACCTCCGTTTTGTAGCTGCAAGAGGGATATCACAACCACAGATTATTATTTTTACCAAATGCTTTCAGTTCCATCTCTAATTTGTCTAAGATATTGTTTGTATAAGTTCTATCAATAAATTTTTCACTCCAAGCCAAAAGGAATATGAACAATCCGTAATAGCTTGCAAATACAAAATGTCTTAATGAGATAAACGAGTGAATCACCGCATTAGCTAAGTTTTTATCATTTTCTTTTTTAAATAGTTCGTTTCTAAGATTTGACAGTTCCTCTTCTGATTTTGAGACGTCAATATGGGAAAAGTAACCCTCACTGGCAATTTTAAACCTTTTATAATATTCTCTATGTTTTTTGAACACCTTATTAATCATTGTTGGAATAATAGTCTCGATAGTTGAAGTGGGCCCAAATCCTAAATAAACATTTATAAAAAGAGACCTTTTTGCAGTTTTTTCAAATGTTGTCATAAACATAAAAAACATTCGTCTAAACTTATGATCGAGTTCTGCGTCATCAGAAAATTTCATTTTCTTCAGAGTTTTTAAGATTTCTCCTTTTTCTTTATAATCCTTTGAGATTGACAGACTTCTTTCAAGAAAGACTAAAAAAGGCTCGATATGTCTTAATTTTCTGTCGATTTTGCTAAATTCTTCTCTCGATGTGTTTCCCTTTAAACTTTCCATTGCGATTTTTATTGCTCGTGATTTTTGATGAACATCTTTAAAAGTTTCTCTTACTTCTTCGGTATCTATTTTAATCTGCTCGTATAAGAAATTAATACAATCTTCTGGCTGGATCAACTCAGGATAAAATTTTATTAGCTCTTGTTCTATGTGTTCAATGATTATTTTATATTCCTTATTATCGTCCAGATATCTTTGTATTAAAGAACCAAAATTAGTTTCTACTCCTTCTTTTTCTTTGAGCGATTTCCATAGATCAATAACTCCTTTCAAAAGTCCAAATATCTCTAAAGGGGACATTCCTTTCAAACGTTTAACCTACAAAGCCTGTTATTTATATAAAGTCTGCTACTATAAATATAGACATCAACATCTATGAACCTACCAATGATGATTGAGGATGTAAGAAAAAGGGAAAAATATGTAGCGGTTGTTTTGACAAATAAATCTTTTCACGACAAATGTTTTATTTATCTATCAGGAATTAGGTTATTAAGAAAGTATTTTTTTAAAAATGGGATCTCGTATGTATTGATGAAAAAGTTTAATATCAAGAAGTTTGAAGAATTTATTTATGATGAAAATTGTTATGGGTTATACATAATAGGTCATGGTTGTCGTCATGGTTTGAAAATCGATAAAAACGAAATGCTATATTATTGTTCTTTCAAAGATGCTCCAAAAAAGGATTTTGTTGTTCAGTTACATTGTAATCATGGCGGTGGGGAATCACTGGCAGATATAATTGCTTTAAATAAGGATAAATCATATGTCTCGGATAACTACAGATATCCTTGGTCAAATTGGATATATTTTCATAGATTACTGAAAAGCACTAAATAAAACTGCTAATTCACCTAATCACTCTCCCTTCCACCTCCTCCTCCGTCAGCCCATACAAATCATAAACCAGTCTGTCAATCTGCGCATCAACAATCTTTATCTGCCGCTCATAAAGCTCTTTATCGCGCTCCATTCTCGTCTCGTGGTATTTCTTTTGCAGTTTGAGCATTCATAGGCGTAACATCATCAACAAACTTCAAACTCTATATATTGCCAATGGGATAATACCGATTGAAGGATATGACACAGAAAATTTCAGTCCCGTAGTTACCATAATTTTTAGTATATATTCCATCATATTCTCCATATCAAGCATATTATATTCATCCTTTAGTTGTGGTTCTTCTACAGTAGTCCCCTTTTCGTCCGGGATCGTAGATATTTGCCCAACTATCGTCCACTTTTGATTTGGTTCTGTACCGTATTGAAATAATAAATTTTCTCGGTCATATTGCAGGTAGTTTTTATTAAGCCTGCCTAAAAGATAAGGAGTAGAATCAGTGCTTACTGGATATATTTTTAAACTAATGATTCCTTTGTACATTGTGTTTATAAATTTTGATATTGAATTTATAGTATTACCCCAATCATGAACGCCCATCTCTTTTAGCAGATTTTTTTTTACTTGTTTCCTTTTATCTTTAGTTGAATCCATCGAAATCAATTCGGCAATCGTGCTTGGAAGTTCTTTAATTATTTTGAATACATTGTCTAAATATTCATAGTCGAATATTTTAACATTTGCAGTAATTTTGATAAAATCGGTTTCTTTTAAGTCCTCTCTTACACCACCATCAACCCAATCTTTTTCATCAAATTTTCCATCCAATACTTTGAGCTCATTCAAATCATTCAGTTTATTTTCAAATAATACGTAAATATGATGTTGTAGGCTTTTTGTTTCAGTTTTTTCTTGGCGAAACAATAAACTACCTTCAAGTCCGCCGCTTATTAAAAGAGGCACACCGCCCTTAACTTTTCCTTTAATATCTTGTTCTCTTCCATTTTTTGTATCTATGGACTCTGGAATCCCCTGGTAAAGTTGTGAAGTGAATGATCTAACGCGGTCCATATCGAGGTATATAAAATCTTTCACATTCATCGTATCACCCTTTTGTTTAAATTATTCATATTTATATTTATATTAAAGATTCTTTTTCGCCACCTTCACCTCCTCCTCCGTCAGCCCATACAAATCATAAACCAGCCTGTCAATCTGCGCATCAGCAATCTTTATCTGCCGTTCATAAAGCCCTTTATCTATTTCCATTCTTGCCTCGTGGTATTTCTTCTGCAGTTCGAGGATGTTGTCCACCAAAGCTACGAGTTTATCGTGCTGCGCTTTTTCTGTTGGATTTGAGAAGTTTATGTCGTGGACAGGGAGACGAGCTACATTTGTTCTTTTTACTTCGGCTAATGCTTCTCCCTTTTCAGGATTGAAAATTTCATAGATGAAATTTAACAGTCTGGAATTGATAATTCCAAGAAAATATTTGATGTTGCGCCCATTATCTAAAGGTGTGATGACATGCATATTGTTCAAACACAAAAATTGTTGGTTATCATAGCAAGCAATCAAGCTGTCACCAGTTTGTCGAATCATAAGTTTTTCTGGAACGTCAAAATTGGCTGTGTAGCGTGGCTCAGCAAGCCAATCACCATAACTTATCCAACGTTCTTCTAAAGGGGAAATAACAAATCTGCCAATGTCCTTACCACGTAAGTATTGTCGGTATGTGGCGTCCTTTTTGTAACTTGCATCAAAAGACCTGTTCTTGACGGTTTCTCTGGTTTGCTTTGGTTTCCCCTTGTTCGTTTGGTAGGGTTTTATACCCACCACAACTTTACAAAAGTTATCCAACCGTTTTGACTTGCTCAACACCTTGTCAAATAAGAGTTGTTCCTCTGGCGTAATGAAAATATTGACAGTATCACCACTTGCTTCTTTCCAGCGGCTCTGCTTTGCCATGTGAGATGTTTCGGTCCCATCTTTATGCAAAATGGAGATATGAGTCTGTACATTTTCTGGCAGCGTATTTTGAATAATTACGATTTCAGCATCTACCGTCACGTTCGGAAAAACACGTGATTTGAAGTGACAAATATCGCGGACACATTTTTCAGAAAAAACAAATTTCCTGATATTTTTAAACAAAAGGTTTGTCAGCCAAGTATTGGGAATAATCATTCCGTAGTATCCCTCATTCTTGAGAAGGTTAAAGGATTGCTCCATAAAAACCAAATAGCTATCGAGTTGATAGTCTTGGTGAACGCATTTTGAATTTATGTAATTCTTCACTTGTTCATCGAATGCCGCACCATAAGGTGGATTCCCAATAACGCAATCGAACCCACCGCATTTCATAATCTCTCCAAACCCTTTCACATCGTCATTCCAATCGAAGACGTTGATTCGCCGCATCTCGCCCTCGTTGAAGAGCGTTGCCTGTTGCGGTGCCTCGTAAAAATCCGGCCCAATCAACGAATTCCCGCACTTGATATTACCCTCAAGATTCGGCAGCACGCCTTCCAGCCCCAACTTCACCTGCTGGTCTATGCTCTCGCGGCTTTCGTTTTCAAGCACCTTCAACAGCAAACTCAATTTCGTCACCTCCACCGCCTGCGGGTCAATATCCACGCCGAAAATATTATTCAGAAGAATCCGCTTCTTCTCCGCCGTCGTCAGATACCACTCGTTCTCGCTGACCTGAAAAACCGCCTCTTTATGCTTCTTCGGCTTGTTTTCCGCATACCAGTCCAGATGATACCGCAGCAAATACGTGTACGCACCAATAAGAAAACTTCCAGAACCACATGCAGGGTCCAGAATCTTAATCGCGGCAATCTCTTCTGGCGTCTTCCCCTTTCCCTCAACTAATTTACCAACCGTGTTCTTCACAATGTAATCCACGATATATTGCGGCGTGTAATACACACCACCCGCCTTTTTAACCTCCGGCTTCGTCTCCACCTTCGCCTGATGCCCTGCCGTCAGCCTGATGACCTTACCTAAGAACTGCTCGTACACATTGCCTAAGATTTCAACGCCTAAAACCGAAAATTCATACGGCGATTTCGGATAATACAGACTCTGAATAATCGTTTTCAAGACGCGGTCATCAATTCTCAACGTTGGCGTTATCTTATCGGCGTCAAAATCAAAAATGCCACTGTCGTATTTCGATTCTGCTAATTTAAAATGGTTCAGCAAGTGCGTATAAACGTCACCAGATTCCGCCTTCGTCTGCAACTGCCCATAGGGTTCGATTCCACGGTCTTCGCAAATCCGCAAGAAGATTAACCTGTCTAACAACTTCTGCACCACATAGTTCAACTCGTAAATAGACACATCGGGATTCCTGAGTGCGATGTTCTTAGCCAGCAGTTCACGCCAGCTCTCTATCTCCTTTAAAAATTCGCTATCTACTTCTTGGGTTCCTCGTTTCTTTTCGGTCGTTTCTGCAAATCTATCAAAATATCCTTGGACGACAGCATCATAAGAAAACC
>JAGLZV010000050.1 GCA_023131215.1 Candidatus Methanophagales archaeon
TTGAGGCTCGAATACAGAATTGGGATTTATATTTGTCATTTGCTATGCAATAGAAGAGAGGGGTATAAAAAGTTTATGAGTAAATGTGACATTGTCAAGTTATATACCGATCATTTGCACTTAGTAAATTAGCACCGAATTGTAACACCCTTACAAGATGGAACAATGTATCGGAATCTTTTGCTGGGAAACCCGATCAAGATCCTAGTTTAGCTATGAAATGGGATTATGGAGAATGCAATCCATTATCTAGTCTCACAGGTAGTTATTTTAATCAAATTAAAGCAATAACTACTGTGATAGATAATATTGTAAACCTAAGCCCATTAACAGAAGTAGGTAGTTATTCTGCAACAAGCTTGCCGCATCCAGATAATTTCTTTGATGCGGTTTTTACAGATCCACCTTATTACGACAATTTTCCTTATTCTGACTTATCAGATTTTTTTTATGTTTGGTTTAAAAGGACTATCGCACATATTTATCCAGAACTTTTTACAACATCTATAACACCACGATCAAAAGAAATAATTGAGAATTTATCGTTACTTAGGGGAATGCCTAAAGAAAAAGCCATTGAAATTAAAAAAACATATCTTAAAACGAAGGATTTTTTCGAGAAAAACCTTAAAAAATCTTTCCAAGAAATCTATAGGGTGTTAAAACCAAATGGAATCGCAACTGTTGTTTATGCACATCAATCCACACCGGGGTGGGAAACACTGATAAATAGCCTTCTGGATTCAGGTTTGGTTGTCACTGCATCATGGCCAATTCATACTGAGAGAAAAGCACGGCAAAGAGCCCAAAGCTCTGCTGCACTTGCCTCATCTATTTATATGATTGCTCGCAAGATGGAAAGAAAAGAAACAGGCTGGCTAAACGAGGTCAAAGACGAGATAAAAGGATACATCTACGAGAAACTCGAACGATTATGGCAGGAAGGCATTTCTGGTGCCGATTATTACATCGCAGCAATAGGCTCTTCAATTGAAATCTTTGGCAAATACGAAAAGGTCATGGATTACGAAGGAAATATAATAAGAGCCGATAAACTCCTCGATTTTGTTCGTGATGTGGTGACTGATTATGCAGTCAGGCAAATATTGCATAACGGCATAGCGGGAGAACTCTCACCTCTCACCAAGTTCTACATTTTATGGCGATGGACTTATAAAGAAGCAAGTGTTCCTTTTGACGATGCGAGGAAACTTGCACAATCCACAGGGATTGACCTCGCAAAGGAGTGGAATAAAGGATTCATAAAGAAAGAGAAAGAGTTTATAAAGGTTTTGGGACCGCAGGATAGGGAAGAGGAATTAGCACTAATGCCCAATGCCCAATCCTTAATGCCTGAACTAATAGATGTGCTTCATCATGTGCTGATTTTATGGAAAGAAGGGAAAAGAGACGAAATGAAGGAAGTACTTGCAGAAACTGGCTGGGGAAATAAAGATGCTTTTTACAGGGTTGCTCAGGCAATATCTGAGACATTACCGCTGGAAAGCAAAGAGAAGAAACTACTTGATGGGTTTCTCGCGGGAAAGGAAAGGTTAATAACTGAGGTAAAACAAACAACTATACAAAGGAGGTTGTTTGAATGAAACCTTTCTCTACGATTGCCATACCGCACAGGGATATACTGGAAGGAAGGCTTACAATGGACGTTTTCGCCGCTAACCTCTGGGAAGTGTATAAAGATAGAGCACATGAAGATTATCGTGATTCAAGCATCTTCTTCAGGAAAACTTACATCACAGAGGGATTAAAAAATCTCCTGAGTATTGCGGAGAAAAGACTCAAAGGCGAAGGTGGTGACCCAATTATTCAACTTCAAACACCTTTTGGAGGTGGAAAAACGCATTCCTTGATTGCTCTTTATCACAAGGTGAAGGAATGGAAAGTAAATGTCGTGGTAATTGACGGAAATGCCATTGACCCAAAAGAAACAACAATATGGGAGGAAATAGAATCACAACTTACAGGAAATGCTGAAAAATTAAAAGGCAGAACCTCACCCGGGGGTGAAAAATTAAGAGACCTCTTTGCATCACATCAACCTCTGCTGATTTTAATGGATGAGATACTGGAGTATGTAATTGCGGCTTCTGGAATAAAAGTGGAAGACTCTACCTTAGCTTCGCAGGTGCTGACTTTCATGCGGCGTTTAACAGATACTGTAAGAACTCTTGACAAAACCATTCTGATTCTCACATATCCTTCTGGCTCGCATTACGATGAGCATGAACAAAGGCTTCTCAACCAACTCCAGGAGAGGTCTGGGAGGATGGAAAAAGTTTACACACCTGTCCACGACGAGGAAATATATCCGGTGATTAAAAGGAGACTTTTCAGTACTGTTAACGAAGAAGAGGCAAGAGAAATCATAGAGGAATTCATGGATTATGCAGAAAGAGAGAAGATGCTTCCAGAAGGTGTGGAGAGGTCAAGTTATCGTGAACGGTATATGAAGAGCTATCCTTTTCAACCTGATGTTATAGATGTGCTTTACAAGAGATGGGGCTCTTTTCCCACTTTTCAAAGAACAAGAGGTGTGCTCAGGCTTCTTTCTTTGGTCGTGTATTCATTGAAGTCTTCCCAAAACTCATTTATTAAATTGGCTGATTTTGAATTGAGCAATGACAAGATTAAAGGAGAACTTTTGAGATACATTGGACCTGAATATAATAGCGTTATCGCTGCGGACATCACGTCAAGCGATGCGGGTGCTAAGAAGGTAGATAAAGACCTTGGAGATGCTCATACCTCTTTTTGTTTTGGAACAAAGGCATCAACCACGATTTTTATGCATTCATTCTCCGGAGGTCCAGAAAGAGGAGCAACTATTAATGA
Source organism: Candidatus Methanophagales archaeon (assembly GCA_023131215.1). GTDB lineage: Archaea > Halobacteriota > Syntropharchaeia > Alkanophagales > Methanospirareceae > JAGXOS01. The sequence continues at coordinate 2,854 of JAGLZV010000050.1, forward strand.
GATAAAACCCTCTTCAGCCGATATTTCCGTTCCGAGCAGTATAATTGTAGAAGCAGTCTCGAAATTAAGAGAGAACCTGTTTTTCATCCAGTCCAACGGCAAATTCTTCTTTGCAAACCAGCCGAATTTAAATCGCGTTCTTTTGAACAAAATGGAAAGCGTAGGTGATGAAAAACTTAAAACAGAGGAAAAAGACATTTTAACGAATAACCTCAAAAAAGAGTATTTTGAAGTATTCCTCGGACCAGCTAACTCTAAAGATATTCCTGATACGAAGGGACTGAAATTAATCCTGCAGAAAAGCCAGAAAGAAGAGAAATGCAAAGAGCTATTAGAGAATTATGGAGAGCGTCCAAGAGTCTATCGTAATACTTTGTTCTTCTTTTGTCCTATGGACTCGGAAAGGATAAACTTTGAAAGTTTCTTGAAGAGAAAACTCGCATGGCAACTTATAGAAGAAGATAAGAACCTTAGCTTAACCTTTGAGCAAAGGAAAGAAGTTAAAGAAAAAATAAAAAAGGCGGGAAATGAAGTTAAAGAGCATTTAAGGAATCTTTACCGCATTGTTTTTCTTCCTTCAAAGGATAACTTTACAGAAGTTGACTTAGGTGTTCCTACTTACGGGGCAGAGACTACTATAGATAGAGAGATATACGAAAGGTTGAAAAGTGAAGGTCAAATCCTTGAAAAACTTGCACCTCTGTCTCTCAGGGAAAAATATCTCAAAGATAGAGATTACGTTGAGACAAAGAATATTCTCGAATCCTTCTTTAAAACACCTGGCGAGTTCAGGATTGTTTCTGATGAAGTGCTTAGAAATTGTATAAAAGAAGGTGTCAGGCAAGGATTGTTTGGACTTGGAGATAGGGAGGAGGGAAAACCTATGTGTCGTCATTTCAAGGATGAATTTTCTCCTGAGCTAATAGAAGGGGAGATTTTGATAAGAGCGGATTTGTGTAAAATCGCAGAAGAAGAGTATAAACCAGCGGAAGATGTGCTTACTGGTAAGGAGGAGGTTAAGGATAAGGAGGAAGTTAAAAAGGAGGTGTATGGCAAAAAGTATCATACCATCCACTTGAAATTGGGCGTTCCTACGGGTAAATTATCAGATATCGTGAGAGTGATACCCTACATCAAAAGTAAGTTCAATAAGGTAGATGTAAAAGTAGAAATATCAGCTGTAAATGGCGAAATGTCGGTTTCAGATTACGAAGACAAAATCAAGGAGGCAATCAAGCAAGCAGAAGTCGAGATAGAAGGTGAAGGGTTGGAAGAGTGAATGAATGCATCAAAAGAGTTTGCAAAGACTTAAAAATGATACCTGAATCGTCATCATTAGTTGCCAACATCCTTCTAAAGCGAATACAAGCCGAAAAATCGAAGTTTGAAGAGCTGTATGCGGATTTAGACATATTAGAAGAGAACATAACAGAGAAAGGCTATTATTTCCCTTCTCTGGAAAAGCCTTTAAGAGAAAACTTTGAGCAGTTCAAACCAAAAATAGAAGACTTTGCAAACATACCCATAAACGCCATACTTAAAGTTATAAAGAATGAAAGCGAGTGGCGTACCGCTTTACTGCAAAAATTCACAACTGAAATCCCAAACGAATTAAGAGAAACCTACGTGAAACTTTTTGAAAATGTTTATTTCGTGTCACCCTCAAATGAGCTGGAAAAATTAATCCACCAAGACCCTATAAAATTCTCTATCTCTGCTCGCACCCTGCACTCGGACATCGGCTTTCTGAACGAGATGTCAGGATTTTGTTGTAACCGCTCCATTTTTATATACGAAGGCGGTATGCGTAAAGAAACATTAGCAAACTGTGCTCGATACTTAGACGAAGGTAAATCCTTGCGGGAAACAATCAAAACTGCATTGCGGTTTGAAGCGGGTTTTGTATTGAATCTGGTGGTGCATGAACTTGCACACGCACAAGTTCCAGAACTGTATGAAAAGGATGTAGAACTGAAAAAAGAAATTCTTTTGAAAGAAGAGGATTTTTATCACGAATTGACATCAAATGAAATGAACATGCTTATTAATAAAATCAACCCACAATTTGCAAACCTTGCCGATTTAGAAAAGGTTTTAACCATCACAATTGCCGTTCTGCCAGTTAACGTTTCTGAACTTCCGAAACCGGACGCTGCTCATGCTTATGCTTATGCTTATCCTTTTCAGGAGACGAAAAGCAAGGGTTTGAAGTTGCCAACTCGTGCGGAAAACCTGCGAGAAGAAATTACAACGCTTGTGGAACGACGTTCTGTTCTCGGTGCATTAATCGAGGGATATTCCGCATTCGTATCTGAATGCTTGTTGAACGCTGACAAGAATTTCAGGTTTTTTAAACAGGAGCGAGATAGAAACCTAAAGAAAATACAGGGTCCCAGTGCAATTAAAAGAGAAGTCACAGGTGCACGGTATGGCTCCGATTTGATACAGCAACTGTATCAGAAATATGGTACGAAGGGGTTGAGAATTGTTTTGAAGAGCCCGCCTGAGACGTATAACGAACTTACGGACCTTTCATCTTATACGAATAAAATCAGTCTCTCGCAATATTTATCATTTCTCTGAAGCTGTCGCACTTCTGCTCCAGTTTACCGACATCCATTTCGTGAGCAATCTTCGGGGCATGTCGAGGGGCGTTGTATCCTAATTTAAATCCACGAGCTTTCCTGAAGATGTCTTTCATTACTTCTTTAGGGTCTTTAAGCGATTCAGGTTCAGGAATCTCTTTGACCTCCTTCCCCTCCACTGCTTCTATCGCTTTTTCATCAGCTAACAGCCACGCTTCTAACGCGCACTCTGCGAAACAAACCTCTATCCCCCTTTCAAGCTCGTTAATCTTTTCTCTTAGTTCTTCACGTCTATCTTCCTTCTTCTTACACTCCGTATCCCTTAAAATAATCACTTTTCCACAGCCTGATTCCTTGAGACGTCTTCCAAGAGAATTAAATTTCTTTGCATTAAATCCACG
>JAGLZV010000051.1 GCA_023131215.1 Candidatus Methanophagales archaeon
ATCTCTTTCAAGACCTTTTCATCTGATTCCCCTTCCACTATCACCCCTACCACTTTATGGCACACCGCCTATCTCTCCCGAACACCATACCTCGCCAAGCGGTATATCCTTTATCACACGCTCTTTCATTTCTTCTGGATTCTCTATCTTTCTACAAGTCGTTTTACCCTCTTTCTTCTCAAATATAATTAAATCCTCAGGGTCAACTAAATCTACAAAGAAAGGATTGTGTGTGGTTACTATCACTTGATTTTTCACTGATTTGAATACATCAACCAATAACTCAAGCACTCTTGGATGTATGTAACTCTCAGGTTCCTCAAAACATACCAAAGGAGGAGATTTCGGCGACATAAACACGTAAATGTGAGCCAACAGCCACAGCATTCCGTCTGACATTTCTGAAAGGTCTATTCTTTTTTCTAAATCCCTTTCTACTATTTCTAAGTTAGCCTCACCTCTATCTGTTGGAGGCGTTTCTAAGTATTTAACCTCGGGAACAGCAGCTTTTAACGTATCTTCAAACTCTGCGTATGCCACCCTGTCTTTATTTCTGAGATAATGTATGACTTGAGAAAGATTACTTCCATCTTTGTTGAGGCGTGCCTCCTCACTTATGCTTTTTCTCTCCCTCAACTTCGAAAGCTCAAAATTGTAAATCTCTATCCCCTCCAGGAATTCTCCAAATTTTACCTGTGAAGGATGAACATGTTCTTTGTAATTACGATTTAAATAGCCTAAGTATAGGTAATTAGGCTGCGTAAATTCTTCATATTTCCCTTTTTTATGATTCCAAAATTGTCCTTTTCCTTCCTCTCCTTTAATAAGGTCTTTCTCACCCAGCGTAAGATGTTCTTTTACCGGATTTTCTTCTGTATTTCCAATACGAACTCCATATTCAATCCTCTCTTCTTTCTCTCCTTTAGTTTCTATGGATAAGCAGATGTCCCTATCCTCTTCACCGTTAAAAACAACCGATTTATAGCTCCCTCTTTTATCTAAAGCATTCCTTGTAGTTAAACCTTCTCTTATCAATTCCGAAACAAAAGAAAGGAGGTCAAGGAAATTACTTTTTCCACTGTTGTTAGGTCCCACCAGCACCGCGAACTTGCCAAGTTCTATCTCTGTCTTATCTCCAAAGCTCTTGTAATTCTCAACTGTCAGTTTTTTTATCATTTATCTCACTCATACATCAAAGCTTGAAATATAAAAGTCTTTGTGAAAAGCACTTTCTTTCTAAAGAAGAAACTTGAGTTTGAATTTTTTGGCTTTGCAAAAACTTTTACCAAAAATATACGTTTCTTTGATCAAGCTTTCTTTTTCAAAGAAAGGTTGTAATAAAACCTCTTCAATTTCTCTTTCCCCCTTTCAAGCATGAAATTCGCCTTCGATAGGATAAAATCTATGTAAGCTTCGCTGCAAAACATCACACCGTCTTTACCCACTGGAACGTCCATCCTTTCCGTGCTCACTATCTCCACTACCACTTTTCCATTATCCTTTAAATTTGAAATCGCTTTTATGGAGCTGTATTTAAAACCTGATTCTATTGCTATTCTTAACAACGCCTTTGCCTTCTCTAAATCCCTACATGCCACGTGCAATATCGGCGATTGGGATAACAGCCATACCTCGCCTTTATTAGAAACACCTGCACTGCTTTTTAACTTTATCGCTTCCAAAACCTCTTCCTTCGTCACTGCACGATGCCACTTGCCGATAAACTTCGCTTCTCGCTTCGCCCCTATCTCAGGCAGACAAATCAAAACGATTCTTCCGGAGCAACTGCTCGTTGTAAAGAAATCTTCGGAGCTGTTTATCTTCTCTATTATTCCTGCTATTTCTTCGTCTGCTCCCCTTATCCGTAATTTCTCAAGCGCCCTCTTCTTTTGCTCTTCAAACATTGTCATCGCTACCGAACCTGCTCTCTTGTCTTTTTCTACACTTTCAAGATAATTCCGAAAGTTATTTATATCACATCAATCAAGTGGTTTATTAACCAGAACCAGCGAAAAATGATAGAAGTATTTTTAGCTATCGCACTGTTAATCGCACTCACGATATTGTTAAGCTTATACCGAGCAGCGCTTGGACCCGGCGTGTTTAATCGCGTGGCAGCGATAAACGTAATAGGGACAAAAACAATCGTTCTTTTAGTTATCATTGGCTTTTATTTCGGACAGCCATGGTTCTTCATTGACATTGCGCTTCTCTATGCAGTACTAAACTTCATAGGCACTTTAGCTTTCGCAAAATATCTGGAGAGGGGTGAGGTATGGTCTTAATAGACGTGATAGTGATATTATTTTTGGCTGCGGGAATTATCTTTATGTTCACTGGCGTAATTGGATTACTGAGATTGCCCGATTTTTACACGAGGCTGCATGCCACTGGGAAGTGCGACACGCTTGGAGAGGTTCTTATAATCGCAGGTTTGCTGTTATATCATTTCTTCGTTTATAGCCCTGGAGCGGAACTCTCGGTGAAACTTGTACCAGTGAAGCTCCTGTTTTTAATCGTATTCATTTTTCTCGCCAATCCAACGGCGACACATGCGATAATGAAAGCGGCTTATAAAACGGGTGTGAAGCCGTGGAAGAAAGGGGATGCGAGGATGTGAAGAAGGGGAGGAAGAGAAAATGAACGCTAAATCTGGAAAAGGTTTTGGAATTCTCGTAACGTTTTGTGCCATGTTCCTGTTCTGGCTTCTCTTATCAGGGCATATTATAACAGAGGAAGGTAAACTTGATGTCTTACATGTCGGAGCAGGTATAATATGCAGTGCGATTATCGCTTTGATTTCTCATGACCTGCTGGTGAAGGAAAAGGGAGAGAAAATGCTTTCGAAGTCCTTTAGATTCGTTATTTATCTCGGTTGGGAATTGTGGCAGATAGTACTGGCGAACTTCGATGTCGCATATCGTGTTCTGCATCCGAAGATGCCCATAGATCCGCTCATAATAGAATTTGATACTTCTTTGCGGAGCGATTTCGCTCTCGTTACCTTAGCTAATTCTATCACCTTGACTCCAGGAACGATAACCATATTGGTAGATCCTGAAAAGGGTAAGTTTTTGGTGCATGCAATCGCCAAAAAACCTGCCGATGCGCTATTGGTGGATAAGACGATGCAAAAGAAAGTGGCTGATGTGTACATGGAATGGTGATAATCGCTTGGCGGCGACAATGAAAAATGAAAAGTGCAAAATCGCAGTTTGCAAAAAACGACAGTTTTTTATATTATATTTGTAAACAAAAAATAGGAGATAAATAAAAAAAAAATGATACCTTCTCTTGACCTCGTACTGCTCTTTTTAATTGTGGTAATCGCTCTCGTTGCGATAACCGTGAGAGACCTCTTGAGTGCAATCATGCTGTTGTGCGCTTATAGTTTCCTGATGGCTATGGTCTGGGTGGAGATGCACTCGGTGGATGTGGCGTTTACAGAAGCTGCCGTTGGCGCCGGTGCAACCACCGCTTTCTTAATCGCTGCTTTATCCAGGACGGTGAGGTGGGAGAAGAAATGAAACTAATATCGCTATCGGCACTCCTCCTTGTAATTTTTTTAGGCGTCCTTTTCATATACGTAGCGGAAGACATACCTGATTTTGGTGACCCGAATTCTCCCCCTAATAGGTATGTCAACCTGTCTATAACTGTTGATGCCGCTGGGTTAGTGGACGATTTGAATAAAGGTGTTATCCCAGAGAGTTTAATGGATAAAATTGAAGAAAGAGGGCTTCCACTGCCTTCTGGGGTTGAGAAGATAAAAGAAGGTGAATGGGATGCGATTATTATTCCAGAGGAGAAGCATTACTATCCTAAGGAGCAGAAATATTACTTTATTAAGAAGGAAGGGGCTAAGTTGTGGGTTTACCGCTATGCGCCCATCATTAGATATATAGAGGAAGGACACCATGAGACAGAAGTGCCGAATATGGTAACTTATATTCTCGCTGATTATAGAGGTTACGATACGCTTGGGGAGGTCACCGTTATATTTACCGCTGGTGTGGGGGTTATACTATTGTTAAGGAGGCGAGAGAAAAGACCGGAGGCGAGATAAGCTTTGAACTCGGAAAATAGTGAAGCAGGAGAGAGCAGAGAGAGGGGTGGGGATGTCATAGTAGAGACAGTCGCGAGACTGATGGTTCCTTTTATCCAGTTGTTTGCATTATATGTGATAATACATGGAGCAGGCGGACCCGGGGGAGGATTTCAAGGAGGCGTGATCTTTGCCGCTTCTTTTGTCTTACTCGTTATTGCTTTTGGTATTGTTAATGCGGGGGACAGATTCCCGGAAGCCGTAAATACCGCTTTTTTCAGTCTTGGGGTGTATATCTATGCAGGGGTAGGACTCTTGTGCATAATCATGGGTTTTTTATATTTTGGTGTTCCAGATGCGCAGTATCTAAACTATGGTTTCATTCCATTAACAGCCCATTTTGAGGAGAACAGGGCTTTGGGGATGGACCTCGTAGAGATAGGAATAGGGATAACAGTAATGGCAGTAATCACATCCATATTTTTCAACCTCGTGTGGAAAAGAGAAAGTGAAGAAGGAGGAGAGGAGGGATAGGAACGATGGAATGGGTAATAGCTGATATTATACTTGCAAAATACAATTACTGGGTTTCCATAATCCTCATGCTCATCGGTTTCTATGCGATGATAGCAAAGGGCAATTTGATAAAAAAGATTATCGGATTGAACATATTTCAAACCGCTATATTCCTCTTCTATATATCGCTGGCGGATATAAGAGGAGGAACCGAGCCAATCGTAAGCGAAGAAATAATAAGCAAAGGCTACGTTTATGTGAACCCATTACCTCATGTGCTTATCCTGACGGCGATAGTGGTTGCGGTTGCCACAACCGCAGTTGCCCTCGCTCTGATAATAAGGATGTATGAAGAATACGGGACGATAGAAGAAGAGGAGATAATAGAGAAGGAAAGAGAACTGGGGCTGTAATATCGCTGCGCAATTGCAAAATGCAAAGCGCAAATTGAAAATCGAAAAACGTGCCACCAGTGTCCCGTTGGAGAAAAAGGGCTGCCTTTTACATATTTTGTTGTACATTCTGTCTTTGTCTGAAGCTTTGATAAAAGTGTTTTTGAGCGTTTTAGGATATCAAGAGCGAATAGAAAGAGAAAGGAGGTAAATAAAAACTGATGCTGATAGTTGAGCATTTCCCGGTGCTTGTCGTTGCAATATCGCTGCTTTCTGCATTCTCTATTTTGATTGCCGGCTGGCGGAACAAGAAATCCTGTGCTTTCATTTCCATTGCAACCATTCTCCTTCAACTCATCATGGCTTTTTTTATCCTGAACCATGTCCTCACTATTGGAACTATAAACTACTGGCTCGGCGGATGGGCGCCCCCCTGGGGCATAGAATACCTCGTGGATGCTTTGAATGCTTATGTACTGGTTATCATTCTGTTTTTAGGCTTGCTATGCGCAATACATTCAAAGAGTAGTATAGAGCACGAACTCCCACCATATAAAGTTGTTTCTTTCTATACGGTTTATCAACTCTTTATAACTGGTTTATGCGGTGTAACCGTCACTGGCGACATATTTAACATGTACGTGTTCATTGAGATACTGTCCTTAGCTGCGTATGCATTAGTAGGTTCGAAAGGTGGAATAGCACTGAGGGCTGGTTTTACTTATCTCGTTATGGGTTCTATCGGTGCTTGCTTCTTTCTGATCGGCATAGGTTTCCTGTATGCGGTTACGGGCTCGCTGAACATACATGACCTCTCGCTTTTATTGCCACCACTCTACGGAAACAAAGTAGTTCAAGCGGCTTTTATCTTCATCATCGTGGGGTTGGGCATAAAAATGGCTATCTTTCCGCTTCATACCTGGTTGCCTGATGCACACCCCGCGGCACCCAGTCCAATCTCAGCTATGCTGAGTGGAATCATGATAATGGTTGGATTTTACGCTTTAATTAGAGTGTTGTTTACACTCTTCCCCTTCTACTATAATTACGGGCTTATCTTGCTTATCCTGGGGCTTCTATCAATGACAGTGGGAAACCTCTTTGCATACTTCCAAAATGACTTGAAAAGACTTCTTGCATATTCGAGTATCGTCAATATGGGTATTGTAGCCACAGGTGCAGGAGTTGCCGCTTATATCCTCTCAACCGTAGCAGAACCACAAGAAGCTCTTCCAGAAGCGGCATCTTTAGCCATGGCGGGCGCTTTACTCCATATTTTCAGTCATGGAGCAGGCAAAGCGATGGTGTTCCTGGGTTCTGGTAACATTCATGCCGGTATCCACACCAGGGACCTTGCGAAAATGGGCGGCATTGGGCGAGACATGCCCTATACCAGTTACTCAATGTCGGTTGGTTTGCTCTCGTTATTAGGTTTGCCGCCTCTACTTGGTTTTTGGAGCAAATTTTTAATAATAATGTCCGTGGCAAAGGCAATTCAATCTGTTGGTGGCGTGGTACTAGTTATAACGTTTATCCTTCTATTATTTAATGTTATATACGCCGCTGCATATTATCTCAAAGTGACAAAGGTTTTAATGATTGAAAGTGGTGCTGTTAGAACCCACGAGGTAGCTTTTCCTATGGTATTCTCGGTTGTTGCTTTTGCGCTCCTCTGTTTAATAGGTGGTTTATTCCCCCTTCCATTCATTAGAGTAGCCGTAAGGGCATCACTTGTAATATTGGGAGGTGGATAAGATAAGATGGACGTTATATTTGCCTGGTTATGTTGGATTTTTCCATTGGTCGGGGTACCCTTATCTCCTGTTTTAGCCAGAGTCCATCCCAAGCTTAGGGATTATGGAGAGGTCTTTCTCTCTTTCCTCGCTGCTGTATGCAGCGTGATGCTAATACCATATTTATTTCATCCTGAAATGCTGCCAATTGATAGCTCCGTCACATGGCTTACCGTACCCATAGACTTGAACTTAGGCGTTCTTGTGGACCCGTTGAGCATAGTGATGGCGAATGTAGTTGCTGTTATAAGTTTCTTTATAATGGTTTACTCAGTGGGATACATGAAGGGGAGTCCTTCCTTAACAAGGTGGTGGATGTTCATGAATTTTTTCATTGGTGGCATGCTCCTCCTGGTTCTCTCTAATAACTTATTATTCCTCTTCTTCGGCTGGAAGATTGTAGGTCTCTGCAGTTGGGGACTAATAGGCTTCTACTACAACGATGAGAAAAAATACTGGATAGGCGGTCCTCCACCAACTAAATGCACCTCACCTTCCCATTGCGGCTTAAAAGCAATGATTATGACATCAGCAGGTGACCTTCTCTTATTAGGTGGAATTCTAATAATATACGCCTATTCTGGAACCTTAAACATCCTGGAACTTTATGAGACCGCATCAACATGGATACCGGAAATGTCTAAATCATCAGGATTAATCACCCTAACAGTTGTGCTCCTTATTGCAGGTCCCGTAGGTAAGTCCGCGCAGTTCCCACTCCATGAATGGCTCCCTGAAGCTATGGCAGGTCCCGGTCCAGTTTCAGCACTGATTCATGCAGCCACCATGGTTAAAAGTGGAGTTTACCTCGTCGCAAGGCTTATACCCATCTTCTTCTACGGTTATTGGGTGGCGGGATGTACTGAGGCCCTTTCATTCTTCATTTTAATCGCCTGGATAGGTGCAATTACTGCTTTCGTTGCCGCAACTCAAGGTATGACCGCGGTGGAGCTAAAAAAAGCGCTGGCATTTTCTACTGTTAGTCAGATAGGCTACATGATGCTTGCATTGGGCGTAGCGGGATTAACTATGTCGGGTTTAGAGGGCGGCTTCACGTCAGGAATCTCTCACCTAATGAGTCATGCGATGTTTAAGGCTGCTCTCTTTCTTTGTGCTGGGTCGGTCATTCACACTGCTGGCTCTATTTACATGACAGATATGGGCTCTCTTAAAAAGTATATGCCCTTTACATGGTTGTTCATGTCTATTGCAGCACTATCGCTGATGGGTGTTCCACCACTGCCCGGCTTTTGGAGTAAAGACGCTATCCTCGCTTCAGTCTCGGCATCTCATGTTTATTCCTTATTCCTAATTGCTTTGATAACCGTAGCCATAACTTCTTTCTATACCGTTCGCTTCATGGCTATGACTTTTTATGGAGAGAAAAGCGAGAACGTAAAAAAGTTAGAGAAAAAAGGTGCGCATCTCGGTGAACCCCACTTTACAATGGTGGTTTCATGTGGCATTTTAGCCGTTATGATACTTCTTCTCGGCTTCTTCTTCCCCCTTATCGAACCTTTATTACATGAGAATTTCATATTTAGCATATTTGAGAAACTTCATCTGCCACTTGGACATCATGAAGCGCATTCTATGTTAGTTCCTGTCCTATCAGTAGCTTTCATAGCTATAGGTGCTATTCCATCTTACCTGATTTACATATCGGCTAGATTTGATCCCAAAGGCATATTAGAGAAGCATACCTCATTGAAGGCACTCCACAAATTCTTTTGGAATAGGTGGTACATTGATAGCTTTTATTACAGATTTTTCGTAGATGGAATGATCTGGCTTCTTCCCCGCGTAGTTAAGTATGTTGAGGATCCCGTAGATAGAGCGTTTCACGTGCGACTTCCTGCTCTTCTGAACTTCAAAAAGGTCTATGATAAAATAAAGGAAGAGAAGGTCAGGGAGTTGTCGTATAATATAATATACATACTTATCGCTATGCTACTACTTCTTTTATTTATATTATTTGTGGTGGTGATGAAATGATGATCCCCTATATTCTCCTCCAAACAATAATAGTGCCAGTTATAGCCTCTCTATTCATATTAATAACCAGGCGCAAAATAGGAAGAAAATCAAAATGGATACCTGGTATAACTTTACTGTACACTACTGCTCTGCTCTTTATAGTGGCCATCAGCGTTTATCCTGGTGGTGAAATTCACGAGGATTATGGATGGGGACCCCAGGTGATGTTTGGTCTGCTGGCTGATGGTTTGAGTCTCCCTGTTGCATTGATAATAAATATTATATGCACTGCTCTTTCGTTTTACTCACTGCACTATGTGGAACACAGGATAGAAATAATATATGGCGAAGAGGATGAAAAGACACAACTTTCGTATCACACCATGTATTACTGGCTATTCCTTCTCTTTCCCGCAAGTTTCATGGGTATTGCCTTTGCTACAAACCTCATAGTATTATATCTCTTTATAGAATTGTTGGTTATCCCGCTTTACTTCATAATGAGTTACATTGGTTATGTAGACCGCTTTAGAGTCGCCATGATGTGTTTCCTATGGGGAATTGTAGGTGGAACATTCGTCTTATTTGGGTCCGTATTAGTGTATTCACAGATAGGCAGCTTTGAAATCGCGGAGTTGCACACTCTTGCCGGGAATCCAATGGTTTTCTGGATTGCATTACTTATCCTCCTCGGTTTATCTACTAAGTTGGCGATATTCCCCCTCCATATCTGGATGCGTTGGGTTCATGCAGAACATCCCACGTGCATAGCAGGGTTGCTTGCTGTCTATGCGAATATAGGAGCCTATGTAATTGTCAGGGTACTCATTTTACCACTTTACGATGATTTCAAAGTTTTTGGCTTACCACTCATGGTGATGGCGCTACTGACAATGGTATATGGCTCTCTGCTCACACTGGCTCAAGATGACGTAAAACGCTTCTGTGCTGTCTCAACTATAAGCCAGATATCCTACTCTCTCCTTGGGCTTGGCGCACTCACTGTTTGTAGTATAGAAGGCGGAATGTTTTACTTCTTGAGTCACATCCTGGGAAAGACCATTCTCTTCTCAACCGCGGGTATATTAGTCTATACAACGGGGATTAGGGATATGAGACAGATGGGCGGACTTGCATCTAAGATGCCAATAACCGCTACGCTCTGGATATTTGGCGCATTAATCCTCTCAGCTCTTCCACCCTTAAGTGGTTTTGCAGCAGAATGGGTACTGTTTACAGGCATCTTCAAATTCGGAGTACATGCAAACCCCGTCGGACTGATAATTGCAATTCTTGGTATCTCCGCGGTTATATTAACGATTGTGTATACATTCACGGCTGCAAAGAGAATATTCTTTGGTCCCTTGAAACCCGAACTCGCAAATAATTCCAAGATAAGGGACCCTCCATTATCGATGAGTCTTCCTCTTCTCATCCTTGCAGTTATTTCTATCGTCATGGGCGTGTATCCTAAACCCCTCCTGGATCTCCTTCACTCTGTGATAGGATTATTATAATGGCGACAACAAATACCGAAATATATATAAATCAGAAGTATAAAAAGAGGTAAAAGAAGATGGAAAGTAAGTTCAGCAGTGCGATGAAATGTTTTATTAGATGTCCAGCATGCATAATTAGGCTCATCCGTAATTTTGGTTCGTGTGACCCCGAGACATTGGAATTATTAAAGGAAATTTGCCCTGAAATAGAAGAGGAGAGTTTTGGTTATTACTTCGGGCTTTTCATGGGTGTTGTCTTCGTTGTTCTCTGTGTGATGGCGTATATATTTTTTTACGCGCTTAGAGCCGTTTGGGAAGAAGTGCTTTTCATACCATGAAATCAAAAAATCAAAAAGGCTTTTTAATTATAAATCATTTCTAAAGAAACATGAATAGCAAAATACCCCCTGAATTGGAAAAGGCACTGTCAGCAGGGATTGGTTATTCGCTGCTGATAAAGGGAGAGCCGGGAACAGGGAAGACAATGCTTGCATTTGAGCTGCTCAACGAGTTCGGTGGTGAGAATGCTGTGTATCTTTCTTCGCGGGTTTCAGTTCCCGCTCTTTATAAACAATTTCCTTGGCTGGAAGAACGTACCGGGTTCCATGTGATAGATGCAACCCAGTTGTATTTCTCATCAAAAGCGTTTCTAAGGCCGCGCTCTTTCTCTGACCTTCTTCACACGAAATTGGGTGAGGAGGAAAAGCCCGCTATTCTCGTGATTGATAGCTGGGAAGCGATAATGTCCGGGGGTAAAGAGGAGAAGAAGGAAGAGCTGGAAAAGGTGTTAACCGACCTGGTAAGGAGTTATGCAACGGAATACAAGATGAATTTGATACTTATATCAGAAACAACTGAGACCGAGATCCTCGATTATTTAGTTGATGGAATAGTAGAGATGAGAAATGTAACCTTACATCAGCGGAGGGGACGGGAAATATTACTAAAGAAGCTAAGAGGTATCAGAATAGACCAGCACAAATATGGGTTTACCTTAGATGGTGGTAGATTTAAGTATTTCGGACCTTTCCCAATGCGGAGGATAGATAAGCCGAGAAGAGTAGAGATTGTGCCTAATACGCCTACACACATATCTACTGGTTGTGTGGAGATAGATACGATTCTGGCAGGCGGATTAAGCAAGGGCAGCACTACGATAGTAGAATACGGGGATGATTTATCCCTCTTGGGATACACATCCATCCTCGCTCAGATGATTATAAACACTCTACAGCAAGGGATCCATTGCGTGATAATTCCTAATAGTGGATGGGATGAGCGGCGGTTAAGAAGGGGGATATTGCCCTTTGTAAAGGAAGAGGATTATATGATGTATCTCACAGTCTTTGAGATAAGAGAGGAGAAAAAAGAGGTAAGAGAGAACGTGAAAGTTTTGAAAGGGGAATCAATGGAGGAAGATTTTCCTATATTCACTGATTTCATTTCCAAGTTAGAACCCCCGGTCATGGCTATTATCGGAACGGATTTGTTGGAGTATCAATATCGTTTGAAAATGACGGGACATCTTGATAGAATGGCAGAGTTATTCTCATATTGGGTGATGGAATTAAGAGAAGCCGGAAATGTAGCTGTATTTGGAATGCCAGTCGGGGGTGTTTTGGGCACAGAGCTGCGTCACATGGTAACCAATCGGTTTGACCTGTCTGTGCTTGATAGGGCTGTTGTCCTTTATTGCGATCGCCCTGATACCAAGTTACATTGCCTGGAGAATGTCATCACCGAAGACACTCTTAAATTGAAGCTCACCGCTTTTGTGTGAAGTGAAAAATCCTGAATTCTAATGGTTTGTTTTGGAATTAGGATTTGGAATTTGTTTGTATTTCGGTGCGTGGGATTTTGGATTTAGTGTTTACTGGCTGGTCTTCGCTTCCTCAGACGCAGATAGTATCCTATATTCATCATACGCCCTTTTTAGAAACTTCGATAGCACTATTGCTGCACAATAGAATATCACCAACGCGAAAAATCTTACATCCCTGAATATGTAATCAAGAGGCACAAACGCTTCCACCACATCTCCTGATAATCTATACCATCTCATCATGTAGTAAACAAGAACGTAAATATTTATAGCGATTACGCCAAGGATAATTCCACGATAGGCTTTAGCCAAATCCAACCAGTCTCTCTGTTTCATTGATATGATAACTAAATGAGTGAAAAGGAGCCAGCCCAGGATAAAAATAGCGATACCTGAGCAGATACTTTCACCTTTCGTTATCATGTAGTCAAAACTTATGGCTGTTCGCCATAAAAACGCTATGCCCACAACCACTAATAATGTTCGTTCATCAGTTATCACTGTGCCTATTAATTCTCTCACGTTCATCTCTCTCAGCTTTTTTACCGTTGGGTATAAATAAGGGGATATGAGATGCAGAAACGCCTTCCCTTTAGACTCCGCTATATAATCCTCGTGCATCTTATTTACATACTTTACCGACCATAAGATTGCACAATAAAACACCACTAAGGCAATAAATCTTATGTCTCTGAAGAGGAAATCCAGAGGCAGATAAGCTTCTACGTGTAGTAACCTAAGCCACCTCATACCGTAGTAAATAAGAACGTAAATGTTTATAGAGACCATACTAATGGCAATTCCTTGATAAATCCAGTTTGAAATTGGCCAACCCTTCTGTATCTTAAACATGTGATACGTGTAAGCGAAGAGAACCCAGCCAAATATGATAAGAGCGATACCTGAGCACAGACTTTCCCAAAAGGTTATGGGGGGGATGGTATCATTAAGGCTTATGTATGTTCGCCATAAGATCGCTACAATCACTATCACTGCCAAAGTTCGTCCATCCATTATCGCCTTTTCGAAGGATTCTTTTACGCTCACCTGAAAACACCTATTTCCCTTATTATTCCCTCTTTTATGCAAATAGGATAAGGGAATATAAATATGTTTCGATTTTTATTTTTATTTTTATTTTTACGCCTTCGATTTTTCTTCATGGAAAAAACGATAACTTTATATATCCTGTCGTATCCTTGTTTTTGTATAAGGTTACGATGAAAGAGCTTTTTAGCGTCATCATGTCATTAAGAATGAATATAAAGATAAAGGAGGTAAATAAGAGCGGATGCTGAGTGTAGTTGAACATTTGCCTGTATTTATCATTGCAATATCTTTGCTTTCTGCATTCACTATTTTGATTGCCGGCTGGCTGAACAAGAAATCTTGCTGTTTCATCTCTTTCGCTACTATTCTCGTTCAATTCGTTATGTCCATTTTTATCCTGCATCACGTCCTCACTATTGGAACTATAAACTACTGGCTCGGCGGATGGGCGCCCCCCTGGGGCATAGAATATGTCGTGGATGCGTTGAATGCTTATGTACTGGTCATACTTCTATTTTTAGCTTTGGTCTGTGTCATGTATTCAAAGAGGAGCATAGAGCATGAACTGCCTCGCCAAATTGTCCCTTTTTATACCCTTTATCAACTCCTCATCACTGGTCTGTGCGGTATAACCCTGACCGGCGATATATTTAACATGTATGTGTTCATCGAGATAACGTCCTTATCCGCGTATGCGTTAATAGCATCGAGGGGTAAAATAGCGCTGAAAGCGAGCTTTACTTACCTCGTATTGGGTTCCATCGGTGCCTGTTTCTTCTTGCTGGGGATAGGTTTTCTGTACTCGGTAACGGGTACACTGAACATGCATGATCTCTCTCTCATATTGCCAAGTTATTATGAGAGCAGAGTAGTTCAGGCGGCTTTTGGGTTCTTCATCGTGGGATTGAGTATAAAGATGGCGCTCTTTCCGCTCCATACGTGGTTACCGGATGCGCATTCATTCGCACCTTCTGAGATAAGTGCGATGCTTTCCGGTATAATCATCGAGGTTTCCACTTATGCGCTTATAAGAGTCTGCTTCTCTGTTTACACAGTGAATTTCATCAAACTGTTCCCCATATTCGATTTTCTTTGTTGGATAGCCGCATTAGGCATAATCATAGGGTCTGTTCTTGCAATAGCGCAGTATAATCTAAAAAGAATGCTTGCTTATTCTTCGGTATCGCAGATGGGCTACATCATGCTTGCGGTTGGGCTTTCTACCTCCACGCACTCCGCCCTTTGGGGTGGGCTTAATCCAGCATTGATGCACATACTGAACCACGCATTGATGAAGGGGTGCTTGTTCTTAGTTGCCGGTGCGTTCATTTACAAGGCGGAGTTATGGAATATAACGGATTTCCAGGGTTTGGGAAGGAAAATGCCCTATACATGTGCGGCTTTTACCTTAGCGGCGATTTCAATGATTGGTGTGCCGCCGAGTGTGGGATTTGTATCGAAATTGTATATAATTCTTGCCAGTTTAGAAGCGGGAAAGTTCATATTCGTGGCAGTTATGCTCTTCAGCACGCTTCTCAACCTCGTATATTTTTGGCGCGTGATAGAAATGATGTATATGAGGAGAGAAGAAGGGGAAGAAGAAAGCCATTCCTCTTCGAGTAAAAATGAAATACCGCTTAGCATGCTCATCCCAATAATAACCCTTGCTTCTCTCTGCATTATCGTTGGTATTCTCTGGCTCACTGAGATACCTCTACCCCTACTCGATCAAGTTAATGCACTGTTTGGATTGGGAGGGTATGCAGCACCATGATTGTGGAATCAATAAGTCCGTTGTTAGCAATTTTATGCCCCGCAATTGCCTCTATTCTTATAGTCTTATCTGGCAAGCGTCCGAACATAAGAGAGAGCTGGACAATGCTTGCGAGCATATTGCAGTTTCTGATTATCTTCTCCATGGTACCGATCATTATAGAAGGAAACGTCATCAAATACACGTTCTTCACGGCATTCCCGAATGTTGATTTTGGCTTCAGTGTAGATGCTTTTGGGCTTATTTTCGCTATTACTTCTTCTTTCTTGTGGATTCTTGTATCCTCTTACTCCATCGGATACATGAGGTCG
>JAGLZV010000052.1 GCA_023131215.1 Candidatus Methanophagales archaeon
TGCACGAGCATGCACAAACACGATACTACTTCTGTTTCGCTTTCGCCATCTTCGGTGCGGTAGGTGTTGCTCTTTCCGGGAACCTGCTCACGATGTTTATATTTTATGAGATTCTAACGGTATCGACGTATCCGTTGGTGGCGCATGACCAGACGCCGGAAGCGCTATTCGCAGGTCGTAAATATCTTGCGTATCTGCTTACCTCTGGCGTTTTCTTCTTAGCTGCCGTGACTCTAACCTATCACTTCACAGGGACGACGGATTTTGTGAACGGAGGAATACCAAACCTCGTTTCTGAAGCATCACGAGCGGCGCTAATGGCATTATTCGCGATATTCATCCTGGGGTTCATGAAAGCAGCGTGGATGCCTTTTCACTCCTGGCTTCCCACTGCAATGGCAGCACCAACGCCGGTAAGCGCGCTTTTACATGCGGTTGCAGTGGTAAAGGCAGGCGTATTTGGAATTGTGCGAGTGGTGTGTTACATATATGGCGTGGATTTGATGCACGGACTTGGTCTTGGATTAGCACTGGCATGTTTAGCTACTTTTACGCTGATAGTCGCTAATTTGTTTGCCCTCGCGCAGGACAATCTGAAAAAAAGGCTTGCATACTCCACGATAAACCAGCTATCGCTTATAATCTTTGGCGTTGCGTTATTATCACACGAAGGAATAGAAGGAGCGATGATGCACATTCCTTTCCATGGGTTCATGAAGATAACGCTTTTTATGTGTGCCGGAGCGATAATGGTGGCATCGGGTAAGAGGAACATAAGCGAGATGGCGGGCATAGGGAAAACAATGCCTGTGACGATGATAGCATTCACTATCGGTGCGCTCGGAATGTGTGCACTGCCGCCGACTGCGGGGTATATAACGCATCATTTTTTTGTTCACGGCTGTGAAGAAGCAGGAGGTACAATGACGCTTTTCCCTTACATCCTCTTAATAGTTGCTATACTCGATGTTATGTATTTCTTCCCCATCATATATACCGCATTCTTTGAGAAGTCAGAAGGTGGAGGAAGCGGAAGTATAAAAGAAGCACCCATTTTCATGCTCCTCCCCATAGCCATAACTGCGACTGTTTCCATTATATTCTTCTTCTTCCCAGATATGTTTTATATATCAGAGCTTGTGGAAACAGCGGTTAGAAGTTTAGGGGGTGTGCATCCGTAGGAAATGGTGGCAATAGATGAACTCCTGATGTATGCTTTCGTTGCGTTTTGGATATTATGGGTGGCAGTTCGTAGAAAAGAACCAGGGAGATGGCTTATAAGGTTCTGTGAAGGGCCGCTGATGACCTTTGCGACCTTTATAGACTGGAATGTAATGAGAATGGCAGGTTTTTTCGTTTGGCTGAGCAGAAATCCCGTGGCTGCATTGAGAATAAAGGGAAAAGAGATGAAGCTAAAAGTAGAGAAACCGAGTGTTACACCAGAAAGGGCTGCTGAATATGAGCGAGAGTTAGAAGAGACAAGGAGAAGGCAACCTATAAGAGAACCAATGGTGAGATTGAACATAGGGACCGCAATGCTGCTGGTGCTTCTCTTTATCGCTTTATATTTGTTGGCTATGTTTATACGCGCGTGGCTTGCGCCATGAAACATGATGATTTAAACAGTTAAGCACCTATTTAATTGATATGCAGATATGTTATAATATAATTGTACTGAGATGAGAAACCGGAGGAATTAAAATGGATTTGTCAAAAGAGAAGAGGGTAAGAGATGTAATGACGCGGGGTGTCATTACTGTATCGTTTGACACACCAGTAAGTGAAATTGCAAAACTTCTGGTAGAGGAAGACATATCAGGCGTTGCAGTAACTGCGCCAGACGGTGAGGTAGTGGGGGTTATATCGGAGATAGACTTCATTAAATTCTTTGACCATGATTGGAACAAATTAACGGCAGAGGAAGTTATGTCCACCTTTGTGAGGAAAATAGACCCGGAAACAACGCTAAAGAAAGCCGCAGATATTATGCGGGATTTGAACATTCATAGATTATTGATACTCTCTCTAAGCCCCGCTCCTGGCATTCCCATAGGGATACTAACTGCAAGTGACATACTGAGAGCGAGTGTCAAATAAAAAACCACGAGATTTCACGAGACACTTTTTCTTTTTAGAAAAAAGAAAACCTGTACTAAAAGAAAAAAAGAAAAAATAAGTTCTTTTGGTAAAGCTTTTCTTTTTAAGAAAAGGTTTGTGGAAATCTGTGTAATCTGTGGTTTTTAAAAATAGAATTCTCTTACATACTCTGGCTTCCTTGCCAATAGGTCTCGAATACTTACAATACCTATGAGCATCCCATTTTCAACCACCGGCAGTCTTTTTATGCGCTTCCTCGCGGCGAGTTTGCACGCTTCGTCTATCGATGCTTCTGGCTCGATGGTAACCAAAGGGGAAGCCATTATCTCTTTTGCTTTTACTTCGCTCGCTCTTCTATCCTTCAACAGAACTTTTAATGCTATGTCGCGCTCAGTGATAATTCCAGCAGGTTTACCCTCCGAGGTTATCACTACACTCCCTATCCCCAACTCGTCCATATCCGCCGCTATTTTAGTTACCACCGTGTCTCCATCTTCAGCGATGATTGGACGGCTCATTATCTCTCTAACTTTCATCTTTCTTTTTTCACCTCTTTTCTCTATAATCATATCCACAGCATATCAAATTAAATAAATATCGAAATATTTATAAGACATAAGTTACTTATATGGGGACAGGTGAAAGGGAATGGGAAGTAAATTCATTGCTGCGTTGAAATGTTTTATTAAATGCCCATCGGAAACAATGAGGCTCATGCTGAGTTTAAACCCTCCTTATGACTCACAAGCTGTGGAAGCAGTAAAGGCATATTGCCCCGGAATAGACGTGGAGAGTGTAGGTTTTTATGCCGGGCTTTTCCTGGCGATTGTCTTCCTTGCATTCTGCGTGTTGGCGTACATACTGTCGCTGCTTTATGGTATGAGCGGCATTTAAAGGATTTAAAGAGGCTAATTGCTGTGGAATCCAAAATTAAGATTCAAAACAAACCTATCTTTAAATTTAAAAAAGAAAAGGGGGGTATTTATATATAATCCATTACTATTTGAGAATTGTAGCTTCTATGCCATTCGCCGTGGTAGTGCGCAATGACATAAGGGCAACAATAAAAAAGAAGGAGGTGATATAAAAAAGATGATTCTAGAAACAATACAAGAAAGTTTTGCAGATGCCATTGGAACGATAGTTGGTTATATAGACGAGATAATTGCTGTGATAATAATCCTGATAATAGGATTGTTCGCAGGTCGTATCTTGGGGAAAGTAGTATCCAAAGTGCTCGATAAGATAGGTGTGGACGAGGCAGTTGACAAAACTGCTATCGGTGATACGATCAAGAAATCAGGCATGACCACAGTAGGATTCTTTGGTGCACTGGTCAGGTGGTTTATATACCTAATTTTCATCATGGCCGCCGTAAATGTGTTGGACATCCCGACGTTCACAAGCCTCATGCATCAGGTCGTCCTGTACATTCCGCATCTGATCTTGGGCATCATAGTGTTAGTAGCAGGTCTGATAGTAGCGGACTTCGTCATGGATAAGATAGGAGAACAGTTAACAGCCAAGGAAGTTGAGTTCGCAGACACGATAACATCGGTGTTGAGAGCAATCTTCTATCTGGTGGTGATCGTATTTGCATTGGACCAATTACTCATCGAGACGACAATCATATACGCTTTCCTCGTTCCGTTGGCATGGGGAATTGCAGCAGGCATTGCAATCGCTATGGGAATTGCATTGGGATGGGGACTTAAGGACGTCGCTGCTGACTACGTAAAAGAGAAGCTGCAAGAGAAGAAGGAAGGTAAATAATCGCAGAAGTTACAAATACGGAGGGCAGAGGGAAGGAACGATTCTTTGTTATCCCGGTACCCCTCCATCTTTTCATTTTTTTAAATTAACTCGCTTATGCGGATACGCCGGACCTTCCAGAGGTTCAACTCCCTCTCTCACATACAGCGTGAGTTCCTGAAAAGAAGTCATTCGTTTATGCCCCGGTTCCGTAAAGTCCTCATCCGCAGCCAGATTAAAATCAAGTTTATATCTGCCAGGACTTGGTGGTATGAAATCCAATATTGCCACGTTGCCCTTGTGAGTTGCAGTGTATCTTCCCAAAAACCGCTGACCTGCATAAGCAGTCTTGAAAAGTGAAACGAACTCCATAAATGACCTTTCCTCACTGAACAAACGATTTCCCATGCGATCGGCAATTGACAACCTGTAATTGTTGAATTGAACTCCGATGTGGGGTTCATATTCGTACCACTTCACCGTTTCACTAAACCTGAAAACGAGCCCTATTCTGCACCATTTCTGAAAGCTTGTGATTTCAAAAGAGCCAGATATTCTTATCCTCCCTTTCTCTTTATCGCCTTCAAACCTCACCACTTCCCTGTCCAAAGATATTTTTCTCCGCCAGTCCATAGTTTTTCCTATCTCTTATACGGTTAGTATCGAAGAAAATAATATTTTCTTACCTTTCTTCATACTTTCTCGTTGTATATAATGTATAGCCTCCTTCTATTTAAGACACAGATTTACACGGATTTACACGGCACGGACGTATTTAAGTTAAGCTTGACATTGTTGATTTTAACCACAGATTACGCAAATTTTGCACTTTGCACTTTGCACTTTGTTTTCATCTGTGTTAATCTGCGTTAATCTGTGTCAATAATTTATTTTCTGTTTTCTTGTGCAAATCTGTGTAATACGGGGATTTAACTTTTCCGGGCTGGCACGGTATAATCCTCGTATGCCTTTACCAAATGCTTCGCTAATAGTACTATTGCGCAATAAAAAAGTACTAACATGACATATCTTACATCCTTAAAGACCATATCCAGCGGCTGCGGCACGTACGTTTCCGTTACCTCCCCCATAATTCTGCATATCTGTTCATACCATCTCAGCCCATAGTAAAAAACGGCATAAATGTTTATGGCGCATAGACCAAGTGCTACATGCTGGATGACTTTGGTCAAATCTATCTTGTGCCTCACTTTCACGCTCAATGCACAGAGGTATCCGAAGATGGACCACCCCCATACGATAAGCGAAATACCTGAGACCGTACTTTCCCAGAAGGTAACCCCGTTGTCAGCGCGTATAGCTACTCGCCATAAAATCGCCGCTGCTATTACCACCACTAATGTTCGTTCATGCGTCATCACGTAGAATATGGCTTCTTTTATATTCTTCGCGCCTTTCTTCGGTCTTTCTTTTATTAGCAGTCTATAATTTTCTTTCATCCCTCGTAGGTGCCGCGCTGCGGCAATTGCTACGCAATAATACATCATAAAAATGACATATCTCAAGTCCTGGTAGATGTAATCCTGCGACACGGAAATTTCTACACGCAGTAATCCAAACCATCTCATTCCATAGTAAATCGCAACATAGATATTTATAACGAGGAGGCTAACGGCAATACTGCGATAAATCCTATTCGATACCGGCCAGTCCGTCGGTTTCCGGCTCATGGAGTACATATATCCGAAAATGAGCCAGCCAATTATGAATAGACTTACACCCGAACACGCACTTTCCAAAAAACTTATTTTTTCATCAGAGCTTATGACCGCTCGCCATAAGAGCGCTATACCCACTATTACTATTAATATCCTTTCGTCGGTTATTGCCCGGAATAGAAATTCTCTCTTGTTCATCTTCGAAATAGCCAATTTCAATACCTTCGCACCCTTTTTAGGATATAAAGCGCGCAGACACAATTTTTATGAAGCGAAAAGCTTTGTGCTCAATCTTGTGAAATCTCGTGATTTACTCCTTATACTCCTTCTCTCCTTTTTTAATCAAATACTCACACTCTTCAGATGCCCTTTCCAGATATTTGGATAACACTATTGACGTGCAAAAAAATATCGCCAGGACAAAATATCTTATATCGCGGAGCACAAAATCCAGTGGCACCAATGCTTCTTCCGGGGCTGCCATGTATATTATTCTATACCACCTCATTCCGTAATAAACGAGAACATAGAAATTTACAGCGAATAAAGCAAAGGCAATCCCCTGATAAATCTTTGCAACGCTTGGTCTGGTTGTTCTCACTGCTAATGAACTTATGTAGCCGAAGAGGACCCAGCCCAGTATGAAAAGAGCCATACCTGAGCTCATGCTCTCCCACAGAACTATTTGTTTGTCGAAACTTATGATTGCGCGCCATAAAAATACCATGCCTATTATCACTATTACCGTCCGTTCATCAGTTAGTATCCTGAACATTGATTCTGCTGCGCTCACTTTTCGCATCTCTGGCATTTCTTCGGTTACCAGCATGTAATTATCGTGCATCTTTTTTAGATATCCCATTGCCCATATTATTCCACAATACGCAAGCACCAGCACTGCGAATCTTACATCCCTGAGAAGAAAATCCCTTGGCACATATACTTCTGTCTCAATCATTAATCTATACCATCTCATCGCATAGTAAACAAGAACATAAACATTTAAGGTGCTTATGGTAATGGCAAGTCCCTGAGCTACCTTGTTCGAAATTATCCAGTCCGTCTCTCTCTTAGATAGGGAATAGAGGGAACCGAAGATAAACCAGCCCAGTATAATGAGAAGCACACCTGAGCCGATACTTTCCCAAAGCGCTATCTTTTTGTCAAGACTCATGAGTGCTCGCCCTAAAATTGCGGCAACCGCTATCACTGCTAAAATTCGCCAATCCATTATTCCCTTCCCGGAAGATTCTTTTATGCCCATCTTTATCAGGAACTCCTTCTTTCACTTTACTTTACATATTTTGAATATATAAATATCTTTCGATTTTTATTTCGGCAGAAACCATTTTTTTTTTATCCCTTATTCTTCAACGAAGCCCTTGACTTTTTAAACATAAAAAGATGAAGCATTATCATTAATATAAGATAACGAGAGGATATAGGGGGGGATAAGGAGGGAGATGATAAAGGGATTAGATTATAAATTTCTTATATTGCTTTCTACTGTATTATCATGCACCATCTTAGCTTTTTTTGTCGGCTTTATCAAGGATGAAACAATCGTCTATACTCATTTTTTCTATATTCCTATTCTTTTAGCTGGTGTATGGTATCAAAAGAAGGCTATTTACATCGCTCTTTTTCTCAGCTTCCTCTACATTCTTGTAACGCTTTTCTCTCCTCAAGCCGAGCTTTCTGTACATGTCTTTGAACGAAGTGCTATTTTTGTAGTGGTGGCGTATGTTATTGGGGTCGTTAGCGAGAAGCGAGCTAAAGGAGAGGAGAAGCTAAAAGAAACAAAAGAGCCAATAGGGAATAGGGATTGGGGGTTAGACACAATATTTTAGCCTCCAACCCCAACCTTTAGCCTTTTTATTTTTTTTATTACTCATGTGTGATTGAAATCTTTTTGCCTTTTATCTTATCATATAAGTCTTTAGGAAGCGGAATTTTAACCTCTTCATCAGAAATCAAAAATTTCGTGTTTAGAGTTCCCTCTTCAACAAGCCTGAATTTAACATCGCATGATTCAACTTCTACAATCTCTCCCTCTGGCAAACTTTCCATGTCTTCTATTGTTCTTATCGCTATCTTCTTCATTATATTATGCCTTATGATATGATATTCCGCTTCCTTCGTGATAATGATGTCTTTGATATGCATATTTCTACTTTTATTGAGCAGTAATAAGAAATATTGTAACGAGGGAAGTCAAAGGGAAAAGCAATTTCAGAGCTTAAGAGGGGACTTTAGATTTTTTAAAAAATAAAAAAGGAAAGGGGCTGCCAACAGACCCCCTTGCTTACATTTCTCTTGCAAATGCAACCCAGGTTTCGGTTGTTGAGACATCCCTGCTTTGGTGAAGGAAATCCTCAATCACTTTCGCGTCTTCCGCTTCGTAAATCCATATCGCATCATACCTGCCCAGCGTATGATAAACTTGCAGGAACTTGACACCCTTGGGTGGCTCCTTAAGTATTTCGTCGCCGAATTTTCTCGCTTCTTCCACCATGCCTGGATTGACTTTCACGCACGTTATGAACAACATTTTTCTATCGCCTCCTTATCTTCCTTAGAAATTTTGGTATATTAATAACTTTCGATTTTTAATTTTCGATGGATGATTTACTGTATCCAATTGCTAAATCCCTCGGGATTAAAATAAATATTTTCTCACATGCATTGGCTCTCTTGTCACTATATTTCTAAGACTTACAATGCCCACGAGCTCACCACCCTCAATCACAAGCAGTCTTCTTATGCCCTTCTCTAACAGGAGCTTGCATGCACCCATAAGAGATACATCGGACTCGATGGTCACTAAAGGGGAGGACATTATCTCTTTCACTTTTAGCTTACCTGGGTTTCTATTCTTCATTATCACTTTTGTCACTATGTCACGGTCAGTAACTATTCCTACGGGTTTATCTTCTTTTGTTATGACCACACTGCCTATGCCCGACATTTTCATGCACTTCGATATTTCGGCAACTGATGCGTCTTCATCTTCCGTGATAGCTGGATAGGTCATTACATCCCCAACTTCTAATCTGAATTCCCTCGCCATTTTCTTCTTTCACCTTCCTTTTTACACGTATTTTCTCACCTGCACGAGTTCTCCCGTCAATATATCTCTGATACTTACAATGCCTACAAGCGCATCACCCTCAACTACTGGTAGACTTCTTATGCCCTTCCTTGCCAGGAGCCCGCATGCTTCCTCCACCGATGCATCTGACCCCACGGTGATCAAAGGTGATGACATGATCTCCTTCGCTTTTACCTCGTCTGGGCTTCTATCCTTCAATATCACTTTTGCCGCTATGTCATGGTCAACGATTATCCCTACGGTTTTTTCCCCCGAGATTACCACTACACCCCCTATTCGCGACAGTTCCATGTGCTTCAATATTGTAGCGACCGAAGCATCTTCATCTTCGGTGATGGCTGGACGGCTCATTATATCTTTAACTTTCATCTTTTCTTTTTTTCTTCATCCACAATTTTGGAATGGTTTTTAACAATCACATATTACTATGGTCGAGTTCTTTTAAAAGGTAATCGAAGCTCTTTGCTCACACCATGCCGATAATCTCGGAACCAAAAAGCTCCGGTGGTGAAACTGGTCATTGATTGCTGCTTCCTCCAGTAGGTTGTGTGTCTGAATTTTCTCAAAATATCCTCTAATCTATTTCTCTGCTCTTCTGTTGATATTTCGGTCTCGCTTTTACCCTCAATATCTCGATAGAGCTGCTCCATACTGTCAAATATATCTATCAGCTCCTTGTCATCTAAGTAGTGGCTCGCGAGTTCTCTCAGTTCCTCATACACTTCTTTTAACCTTCCCAGGTAGCTCTTCGCATCGTTTCCCGCTAAGAATACTTCGCAGTCGCTTAGAGACTTCTCAAGCCTTTCAAGCGTCCATCCACTTGCTAAAACACGCACCGCAGGATAAAATCTTTTTACATACTCTGGCTTCAGTGTCAATATGTTTCTAACACTTACAATACCTATGAGCACGCCGTTTTCAACCACCGGCAGCCTTTTTATGCACGACCTTGCTGCGAGCTCACATGCTTCATCAACTGATGTTTCGGGCTCGATGGTGATCAAGGGGAAAGACATTATTTCTTTCGCTTTCACTTCGCTTGCCCTTTTATTCTTCAATAAAACTTTTAATGCTATGTCCCTCTCAGTAATAATTCCCACAGGTTTACCTTTCGAGGTTATAACTACACTCCCTATTCCCAAGTCTGCCATGTCCTTCGCTATCTTAGTGACCAACGCCTCTTCATCTTCAGAGATGATTGGACGGCTCATTATGTTGCGAACTTTCATCTTCCCCCTTCCTACCTCTATTCTCTATATTTTAAAAAATTAGAAGAACCGATATTCATTCTCCTGGATAGAATTTGCTTACACACGCGGGATTTCTCGTCAATATATTTCTAACGCTTATAACGCCTACAAGCTTATCATCCTCAATCACCGGTAGTCTTCTTATACCATTCTCTGCTAGGAGCTCGCATGCTTTTTCAATTGATGCCTCTGGCTCGATGGTGGTCAAAGGAGATGACATTATCTCTTTTGCTTTGATCTCACTTGGTCTTCTATTCCGCATTATAACTTTTGTCGCTATGTCACGATCAGTGATTATCCCTATGGGTTTGCCTTCCTTTGTTATAACTACGCTCCCTATCCCCGACACCTCCATGTCCATTGATATTTTAGTGACTGGTACCTCTTCGTCTTCGGTAACGACTTGCGGTGTCATCACATCCCCAACTTCTAATGCTTCTATCGCCATCTTTTTCTTTCACCTCTTTTTTCCTTTTTTCTTCTATATTGTCTGATATTATGTACCTATATATCACAGTCTCCTCTTCCGGTAAAAATTCGGGGGGAAAATATTAACAGGGTGTATGAAAGAGCGATTACACCCTGTTCAAAGTTTCAAGTTTTACTTTATATCTCTGCGCCAACCAATGTCCTCGTTCTGGTCACCCCCGTGATGCCATGAATCTTATCAAGTATAACTGCTGTAGCGGTTTTCAGATCACTGGTTTCGGCTATCACTATGCAGTCATACTCGCCAAACAGGGGGTGCACTTCCAAGCCGGTCTTTTCGAGCTCGCTCAGTACCTCTTTTGCTTTGCCAACCTCCGCGTTTACCAGAGCGAATATCTTTACCATCTTCTCACCTCCTTTTATTCGATGTATTTATAGATAGCATGTATGTATATTTAAAAGTATCTACAGATTCCAAGCCGAGAGGGGAAAAAATGGAAAGGGTAGCACCATGAAACTTACATTGGTAATCCCCTCGTATTGGGCAAGAGAAAGCGAGGTTGGTTGGAAGGAAGGCGATACTATCTATGACCATCCAACTCCTTTAGATAACGAGGGCACATTACTCAGAGCAATACAGAGTATAGAGAAGCTGGGGGATAAAGATTTTCAATTGGTAATAATTGCTGTCGCCACGGCAGAGGATATTGAACCGCAAGTTGAAAAGAAGATTGCCAATATTATCAAGTCATCCAATCAGGGAGTAGAAGTATTGCTGTTTGGGCGTTCCCATCTTACGCAGATACATAATCTGTTGGTTAGTGGGGGCAAGAGGGAGTACACCGACCTTCTTCAACTTCGAGGGTATTCCGACATTCGAAATCTATGTATGTTCGTTCCTCATATCTTGGGTTCAGAAGTGGCAGTGCTTATTGACGATGACGAGGTATTTGAAGACCCGGAATTCATGTTGAAAGCGAAAGAATTTATCGGAAGAAGTATTGGGGGCAGAACCGTCAACGCAGTAGCGGGATATTACCTTCAACCAGATGGGGACTACCACGTTAAAAAACCTTTTCGCCCCTGGATGAAATATTGGGACCAATATGACAGGATGAATGAGGTTTTTGATAAGGTCATTGGAACTGAACCGAGGTTGAAAGAGACACCTTTTGTTTTTGGTGGGAACATGGTCGTTCATCGAAATCTTTTTACCACGGTGCCTTTTGACCCCGGGGTAACGAGAGGCGAGGATATAGACTTTTTGATAAATGCGAAGATGTTTGGTTTTCCTTTTTTCCTGGATAATCAACTATCCATCAAGCATCTTCCCCCGCCAAAGACGCATCCTGTTTGGAGAAGCTTGCGGGAGGATTTATATCGCTTTATCTATGAAAGGGCAAAGATAAATAACCAAAAAGAGGTAAAGGGAATGACAAGAGTTTATCCAGATGAGTTCGACCCTTATCCCGGCTGTTTTCTGAAACCTGACCTCGAAACGAAGATAGAAAAATCGAGCAAACTGTTATCAGAGGAATATCTCGCACAGGGGGATAGAGAAGCCAGCGAAGAGGTGTTGAAGAACATCGTCCTTGCCAAAACTGATGCAGTGCCAAAATTCGACCCTTTTCAAAAACTGTGCGTACTGCAAAGACGGTGGCAGGAATTGATGCTGTTCACAAGCCAGGAAGAAATTCGTTCACGGGTAAAGGGTATTTTCTGCAAAGAGGTGCAAAGAAAATGAACATACTATTCATGCCAAAGCTGCTTCCCTGCGAAGACATCATAGGAGGACCAATTCTCATCTGTCATAGAATTAGGAACCTTTCTTCGATGGGGCACAAGATAACGCTCATTGCCCCTGTCTACACAGAAGCGGATCGGAAGGATAAAAGCCTTGAGCCTTTCTGTGAAAAGATTATCAGGGTTGATTCCATCAGGGAACGATCGCAGGATGAAGTAGAGACGCTTTATAAAAGATTGAATAGACCGAGGGTATTCTTAACCGGTGATGGGGGTTATACAGAAGGAATTGAAGATGCATTGAAATTAACCTTGAAAGAGAAGCATTTTGATGCCATTATTGCTGAATATTCGATGATGGGGCAGTACATAGAGGCGAATTACAACCTTATTCCAGCAGATACCACGGCTATAATTTCGGTACACGAATGTTATACGAAGGCGTTTGAACTAAGAGCCGCGAAAGGCGAAGATATTAGTGAAGATACAATAAAGGAGCTGTTTAACTACGAGTTTAAGATGTATGACACCGCTGATAAAATTTTAACTTTGACCAGGGAGGATGCCGATATCCTGATAAATCACGCCCCAAACTTGAAAAAGAAAATCAGAGTAGTGCCTCACGGAGTTGACACGGCATTTTACACGCCGCCAAAGAAGAAGTCTTGGGAAAGAAGCACTAAAAATATCCTCTATTTGGGCAATTTTCAGCATTATCCCAATGTGGATGCCGTGAAGAATTTTATCAACCACTGCTGGGCTAAAATCCTGCAGGAAGTCCCGGATGCAAAGTTTTATGCAATTGGGTTCAATCCGCCCAAAGAACTCCTGGATTTGAGATGTGACAATATAATTGTCCGGGAAGGAGGGGATAATGGGAATGTGCGGCGGTTTTACTGGAATAGCGACGTGTTTGTGGCACCGATTGAGTTGGGCACGGGTTTTAGGGGTAAGCTCTTAGAAGCTAAGGCTTGCGCGCTGCCCGCCGTTGCTACTCGACTGGCTACCTTTGGAATGAATCCAGTAAATGGGAAAGACATGTTCGTGGCTGATGATTATAACGTTTTTTCCGAGTATGTCGTCAGGCTTTTAAAAGATGCCGAGCTAAGGAAGAAGATTGGTATGAATGCCTTAGCACGTGCAAAGAAATTTGACCACAAGCATGCCGCAGAGAAATTAGAGCGGGTGCTTAAAGAAGGCAAAGGGCGGTAATGGAGGACGCAACTGAAAAAAATAAAATTCAAAACAATAGAAAACTATATATAATGCCTTTTAATTCATTGCTAATTATATGAGGAGATGAGGTGGTGTATGAATGAAGATTGCAATGATGACATCATGGAATGACGAAACTGGTGCTGCTGTGCATGCAAAGGCGCTGGTGAATGCATGGCTGGATATGGGGCATAAAGTAACCGTATTCAGTTTTCTTAGGGAGGAGGTCGGGGAAGATAAATTTACGGGTAAAGACGGGCGTTATGTGATAAGATGCTTCGGGAAAAACTTCCTGGACCCAAGACCCATTCTCACATCAGAGTTTGACATCTTTGTTGTGGAGGATTTAAGGACTCTTCCCGTAGAACAACTCGCCAGGATATTTTCCATGATAAAAAATCGAGCACGAACGGTTCATATCGTTCACGAGGACAAGTTACCGGAGGAAGCATGGTTTTATCAGCTTCCCTGGGATAAAGTGGTTTACTTCGATGAGCGGCAAGAGTTCCTGCGCGATGTTTATCCTGACGCAGAATACATCCCTTTTCCTTGTTTCCCTATAAGGCGTGGGGACAAATATGAAAGTAGAAAAAGACTTGGTTTGCCTATGGATAAGAAAATAATCTACACCTTCTGCCAGAGGGGATATCGCCCATACCTGAGATACTTGTGTGAAGAGTTAAAGTTTAAAGTGGTTTTATTATTTGTGATTTATCCAGACTACGAGATGCTTGAGAAGGAGTCGGCACCGCCATGGATGATTATTCGTGAAGAGGGGGCTTTATCTGATGAGCGGTTTGACGAGTATCTATTTGCTTCGGATGCGGTTATCTTCCATAAATACCATGTCAGATACCCCAAGCTTGTCTCCGCTACAATCTTCCAGGCGATAGGTGCTGATTGCCCAATCTTTATTCCACAGCAATCCGAGTACTTCCAGCCATTGAAGGATGAAGTGACCTATTATACTGATACGGAGGACCTGTGCCGGAAATTGGTTGCCTTTTGTGAAGATGAGAGGATAGCGAAGAATGTTATAGAAGCGGAAGAGGTGTACACACATATGCGGTCTGCGAAGAAGATAGCAGAGATATACATAGACGTTTTTACCGGGGTATTGAAGGAGAGGGGGTTGTAATTGAATGAAGCTGAGGCGTTACGAAGGCAACCCGATATTGAAGCCCAAGCCAGAGAATGAATGGGAATCAGAAGATGTTTTTAATCCTGCGGTTGTTTATGATGAGGGTTTATTTCACCTCCTTTACCGGGGTATTGGGCGGGATGGTATTTCAAGAATAGGGTATGCAGTAAGTATGGATGGCTTCAACTTCTTTCGCTTTGACAAACCTGTTTTCACTCCGAAAGTGATATTAGAACCACAGGGGTGTGAGGACCCAAGGATGGTAAAACTTGAAAACCGTTATTATATGACTTATACCGCTTATTCTGAGAGGGGAATACGGGTGGGTTTAGCAGCCACGGATAACTTTATCAGTTGGAGGAGATATGATGTATGGTGGCCTGAGATGAATAACAAAGATGCCGTTCTCTTCCCTGAGAAGATTGGAGGTAAATATGTGCTTCTTCATAGGCCAACACGAGAAGGAGAGCTTATGGGTATCTGGATTGCTTACTCAGATAACCTAACCGAGTGGTATGGAGATAGAGAAATTATGGCACCGTGTGAAGAAGGAGGTTGGGAAAGTGAGAAGATTGGTGCAGGTGCTCCGCCAATAAAGACGGAGGAAGGGTGGTTGTTGATATATCACGGTGTTGACGAGGATAATGTATATAGATTGGGAGCGGCGATGCTCAGCCTGGACGACCCTTCAAAAATATTATACCGGCATCCAGAGCCTATTCTCGAACCAGAGGAGGATTATGAAATACGAGGAGAGGTCCCTCATGTTGTATTTGCTTGCGGTGCATGTGAGGTAAGGAATAAATACTATATATATTACGGTGGGGCAGATAGTGTAGTTTGCGTAACTACCGTGGATAAGGAAGAAATATCAGGGATTTTTTGATTGCAAAAAAGGGGGATAGGGGATGCATTAAAGAGGTTTGGCTACCCCGAATAAAATCCTTTTACATTAAATCAGATAAAATATACGATGCGTGGTAAATTCTCAGCAGATGGAAAGGAGTATATAATCACAGACCCGAGGACACCAAAGCCATGGGTTAATTACCTCACTAATGGCAGATATTGCACTTTTATGTCCCATACTGGTGGTGGTTACACGTTCTGGAAGG
>JAGLZV010000053.1 GCA_023131215.1 Candidatus Methanophagales archaeon
GCAGGGCATAAAATCGCTAACAATGGTATGAAACTATAAACTATTGATCCATCCGTCATGGCACTACCACCCCCTTCAATGTAGTAACTGCCTGCTCAACTATTGGGAATAATGGTGCCTTCTCACCCGCAAGCCAGAGGATAGCAATGATGATGCAGAGAGAACCGAGAATTAAAGCAGGAAGAACCATGCTCACCGGTGCTTCATCTTTTTTTATTTCGTTCTCTCCTTCTTCCTCCCCCTCCTTCCGCACAAAATACATGCGCTCAATAACTCGCCAGAAATAGACGAGGTTGAGAAGCGTGCTGGCAAGTATAACGGCTACAAAACCGTATTCCACAGCTTCTAAAGACGCCGCCAGTAAGCACAATTTCGTTATAAATCCCACAGTTGGCGGCACCCCTATCATTGATAGCGCGGCTATCGTGAAAGCCGCACATGTGTAAGGCATCTTCTTCCCCAATCCCTCGAAATCCCTTATGTTCCATAATCCCGTCCGGTATATAATAGCGCCGGCGACCAGGAACAGGCATCCTTTCGTTATTGCATGATTCAATATATGCATCAATGCGCCGTATAGTCCCCATTGTGTGGAATAGAGCCCCACACCAAGCACTATATAGCCTATTTGTGAGACACTGGAATAAGCAAGCATTCTCTTCAAATTAGTCTGCATTATTGCAATAAGCGAGCCCACGATGATGGCTATTGCCGCTATCCAGGAGATAGCAGTGGCAATGGGCACGTAAATCTCGATGAAATCCGTGGTGAAGACGGAAAAAAAGACCCTTATAAATGCATAAATCGAAACTTTTGACATCGCCGCCGCTATTATCACAGTAACCGCTGATGGAGCATACGTATATGCGTCGGGTTGCCAGATATGAAGCGGGAAGAGCGCCATTTTTATGCTCATTCCAACGACGAAGAAGACGAAAGCCGCTTGCACTACTTTATTCTCGTACAGCGGTGGTAGGAGGTACGAAAGGTCCGCCATGTTAAGCGAGCCTGTCACAGCATACAGGAAACCCACGCCAAGAAGGTAGAAGCAAGCACCTATTGAGCCCATAATCACGTAGTTATAGCTCGCTTTCAGCGCTCTCCCACCCGCAACAGCTATTAACGCATACGCCGCTAAAGAGGTTATCTCCAGGAATACATACAAGTTGAATATATCCCCGGTTACCGTTATACCGCATAAACCGGTGATAAGAAGTTGAAAGACCACATAGAACGGCACGGTCTTATGAGGCTGCTCGCGCTCTATGCTTCTCTTTGCATATATTGCCGTTAATAAGCAGATGAATAGAACTATAACCAACACGTATGCATTGAATGCATCTATAACGTATTCTATGCCCCAGGGGGGCGCCCATCCACCCAGCCAGTAATGTATCGTTCCACGAGTTACGACCTGGTGTAAAATGAAAAAAGCGAGCAATAGTTGCACGGAAATGGTTGCGAGGGAAATAGGCAAACAGGTCTTCTTATTCCACCACCCTGCAACCAAAATAGTGAATGCAGAAAGCAGGGAGATTACAATGACAAGCACTGGGAAATGGTCAGCTAAAAGCAATGTTACCACCTTTTCTCCTTCATCTCCAACATATTCTGTGCAACGTTTTATATATATTTTTCGTTTTTTTTGATGTAGATGCAGGAATGAGAAATATGCTTATTGATAGGAAATAATCTTTGTTGGAGGAGTTAGAAATATGCATCTCCTGATATGAATCATTCTCAAAGTTATACCAAGAAAAATCTATTGATAATTATTGATACTGTTTAAATAAAAGTAATATCTACAATTGATGTGATGGAAATAGTAGAAGAAAAGGGAAGGGGGAATCCAATTAGGGAGGAAATCGAGAAGTTAATTGAAGCAGGAAATCTTAGAGGCTTACTTTATAAGGCTGGCGAGTTGCATGGGCATCTCTGCAGCTATCTGGCATACGGGGTGAAGGCAGGCTATATTGCGATGCGTGAATTAGGAGTGAAAAGCAGGGGAATGGAAGAGGTAATTGCGATTATTGAGACTAATAACTGTTTCAGTGACGGCGTTCAAATGGTTACTGGCTGTTCCTTTGGGAACAACGCTCTGATCTATCGAGATTTCGGCAAGACCGCGGTGACCGTGGCGAAAAGGGATGGGACGACGATAAGAATTGCTTTAAACCCTGACTTTGAAGGTTCTCGTGAAAAGGAGTATCCAGAAGCACATGAGCTGTTCGATAAGATTGTTGGTAAGCGCGAGAAGGCAACACCGGAGGAACATAAAAGATTGATGCAGCTATTTGCAGAAATGTCAATCACGGAATTGAATAAACCGGCAGATGAGCTGTTTATAATAAAGCGTCAGAAAATTGTAGTGCCTGAGTACGCTCCCATGTTTGATTCGGTGAAGTGTTCGATTTGTGGAGAGAACGTAATGAAAACTCGAGCTGTGACCGAGAACGGGGAATATCTTTGCATCCCATGCTCCAACCGGGGATACTTTCAGATGGATGGGCCGGGTATTTCCATGAAGGAAGGAGGTGCTAACGAAGATGAAGAATAAAAATATCGCAATTGCAACGTTAGTATCAATTCTACTGGTCTCTTCATCAGTGGGCTTGTCTATCGCCAGCTCAGGTTCTGAGACCGCAAAAGCAGGAGAGGTAATCTATACAATTGCTGATCCCACTGGTGATTGGGGCTATCCCTCTCCTCATGGACACTATCCACGGGGTCCGGGGTACGTAAGGATGAGCTTCATCTTTGACACTTTGGTATGGAAGGACACACGAGGTTTCGTACCTGCACTTGCCACAGACTGGGAGTACCTCGAAGAAGAAAATGCGTATCTTTTCCACCTGCGTAAAGACGTTACCTGGCACGATGGCGAGAAGTTTACGGCTGAAGATGTCGCTTTTACCTTCAATTATGTTAAGGAACACCCCAGTTGGTGGGTGGACCTTAAATCCGTAAAGCAAGTTGAGGTACTTGACGAATATACCGTAAAAATCTACTTGACGGAGCCGTGTGCACCCTTCCTTAACGACGATGCCGGCACATTAGCCATCCTTCCAAAACATATATGGCAGGATGTCAAAAATCCAAACGAATTTGTAAACGAGGAAGCGCTGATAGGTACCGGACCATTCAAGCTCGTTGATTACAGCAAAACACATGGCACCTACCTCTATAAAGCCTACGAAGATTACTATCTAGGAAAGCCAGAAATAGAACGACTAAAATTTGTAAAGATCAGCGAGGAGATGGCTTCTACGGCATTAATGAGAGGAGAAGTCAACGCTACTGCTATTCCACCGGAAACCGTGGAGGAGGTTAACGGGAAGGGCTTCACGGTAATAAACCAATCCGGGAATTGGAATGCCAAGCTAATGATAAATCACGAAAAAGAGCCCATATCTTCTAAAGAGTTCAGACATGCCCTCGCCTATGCAATAAACCGGGATGACCTGGTGGAAATCGCACAACGGGGTCATGCAATTCGAGGAAGCCCCGGGATGCTTTCTCCTAACAGCCCCTACTACAATCCCAACATCGTAAAATATGAATACAACCCACAGCGTGCAAAGGATATTTTGGAAAGCCAGGGATACCAACTGAAAGAGGACGGTTACTATTGGAAAGATGGGGAAATACTTGAACTCGAACTTATAACGGCTCCGCGTATGGGTTTTGAACGTGTCGCTGAGATAATTGCGCGACAGTTGGGGGAAGCAGGGATAAAAGTCAGCGTCAGAAGCCTTGAATGGAAAACCCTCGATTCCAGGGTAATGAATCAGCAATTTGATTTGGCTATAAGCGGTCATGGTGGAATCGGTGGCGACCCATCAATTCTGAATAAAGTAATTCTTGGCAAGTTCGGATACAGTGCGAATTACACAAAAAATGAGTCCTTGAAGCAGTTGCTCGAAGCACATTTGCATGAGATGGACGAGGAAAAGAGGAAGGAGATAGTGCGTGAAATTCAGAAGATATACGCAGAGGAGCTCCCTGCTTTGACACTTTACTACCCGAAGTGGTACTGGGGACATGAAGGCAGCGTTGACATTTATTATACCATGGGCGGTATTGCAAGGGGCATTCCCATCCCTCTGAACATGCTGGCTTTTATGGAATACCAAGCAAAGGTAAAGGCTCCCACAGCCACAGAAGCACCAGTACCGGGATTTGAACCCGCAATTTCGCTACTTGTGCTAATTACGGTAGCGTATCTGATAAGAAGACGAAGAAAGCACTGACCGTAAAAAATGAAGACGGCAAAAATTGGTAACTATGTGATAGCTTTCCTCATAATACTGTCCCTAAATTTTTTACTCCCGAGGATGATGCCGGGCGACCCGATTACTGCCATCTGTGGCGAAGAAGTTCTTGTAGAGATGACGCCGGAGCTGAGAACCGAACTTATGCACCGTTTTGCTTTAGACGAACCACTCTGGAAACAGTTCTTCGTTTATCTAACAAGCATTGTGCATGGCGATTTTGGATACTCATACTATTATAACGCTCCGGTATTGGAAGTGATTCTTGAAGCTCTCCCCTGGACCCTGCTTCTCCTTGGCTCATCGCTCATACTTTCCACTTTACTGAGCATAATTATGGGGATAGAATCAGGATGGAGACGTGGTAGAAACAGTGATAAATCCTTGCTCACCGCAACCATGGTTATAAACGGCTTTCCTAACTTCTTCATCGGCATTATTCTGCTTCTATTATTTGGCGTTTATCTCGGCTTTCTACCACTTCAGGGTGCCAAAACACCTTACTCCGGTCTATCTGGTCTAAATCTCCTGCTTGATATAGCCCGGCACCTTGTCTTACCCCTTACCGCATTGACCTTAGCACAGATACCCAGTTCTTATCTCCTAATGAGGAATACGATGATCACCACGCTAAAAGAGCCTTTTGTCCTGACGGCAAAAGCAAAAGGTCTATCCGATGCGTCAGTAAGGTATAAACACGCGGGTAGAAATGCAATACTCCCGATTGTCACCACGACGGGCGTAAGAGTGGGAATTATCGTTACGGGTACACTTTTCATCGAAATGATTTTCTCCTATCCCGGTGTGGGACTTTTGATATATAACTCGCTGTTCATGCGGGATTATCCGATTCTGCAAGGCGCTTTCTTCATTGTAACGGTTTTTGTTATAGTTGCCAACTTCATTGTTGATTCACTGTATACAAAAATCGACCCGAGAATAGGGATAGATGGGATAGAACATGCACATTAATTACTGGAAAGAACTGAAAAAGAGCACCTTTGGAAAGATCGGGTTAGCTATGCTCATCTTAGTGGTCATTATCGCATCATCGTCTCCTCTTCTCGCTCGATATGACCCGGGTGAGCCAAGCCACTCAGCCCTAAAACCTCCTTCCATCGAGCATTGGTTGGGAACAAACGATGTAGGACAGGATATTTGGAGTCGCCTCGTATACGGTGCGAGAAACTCACTCCTAGTGGCTTTAGGTGTGGGTCTGTTCACAACTCTTCTCGGTACTGTTGCCGGTGCATCGGCTGCTTTGGTCGGCGGATTATACGAGAGAATAATGATGAGAATGGTAGATGCCCTCATTGCGATTCCTGCATTCATTGTAATCATTTTGGTCGCAGCCTATGTCCTGCCGAACGTTTGGACGCTTATCTTTCTCATTTCAATCTTAACATGGCAGGGAGGAGCGAGAATAGTAAGAGCTCAAACTCTGTCACTTAAGGAAAGAATGCATGTTTACGCTGCAAGAGCATTTGGAGCAAATAAGCTGTATATCACAACCCGACATATAATACCCGAACTCGGGCCAATTCTGTTCGCGGTATTTATCCATAGTGCAACGAGGGGTGTATTCATGGAAGCGGGATTGGCGTTCCTCGGCATAGCTGACATCTCAACAGTGAGTTGGGGGCTGATGATGCATTACGCACTCAAATTCTACTACCTCGAGGTTTGGAAGTGGTGGCTACTTCCGACTGGACTTGCTCTTTCAGTTACGATAATGGCTTTCGTTTTCATTGGACATGCGCTTGAAACGGCAATGGACCCACGGCTAAGGGAGATGGAGAGGGAGGATTGGCAATGTTAGAAATAAAAGGACTGGAGGTAAACTATGGCAAAAGAAGGGTATTGTACGGGATAGATCTCACATTGAAAAGGGGCGAATCTCTATCAATCGTAGGTGAATCGGGCGGTGGCAAAACCACACTTGGGCTTAGCATCATGGGACTCGTTGAGGGCACCGTCAGGGGTAAGATTTTGTTCGACGGAAAGAATTTGGCGTTACTGCCGGAGAAAGAGCTGAGAAAGATAAGATGGAACCGGATTGCAATGGTCTT
Source organism: Candidatus Methanophagales archaeon (assembly GCA_023131215.1). Classification (GTDB taxonomy): domain Archaea; phylum Halobacteriota; class Syntropharchaeia; order Alkanophagales; family Methanospirareceae; genus JAGXOS01. The sequence goes on from JAGLZV010000053.1 coordinate 6,341, forward strand.
CCAGAATGTAGAAAATGCGCTAAATCCTCTATACATCGCGCTGGACCAGGTATCAGAGCCAATTGTGGCACATAAAATAGGAAATAAGGAAGAAGCGAGGAAACGAGCTGAAGAACTGTTGAATATGTTTAGTCTTCCGAAGGAGCGTTTTTATGCCTATCCACATCAGTTGAGCGGCGGAGAGAAGCAGCGGGTGTTGATAGCAATGGCACTGGCAAATGACCCCGATTTGATTATTCTGGACGAACCCACAACAGCTTTAGACGCCCTTACCAAAGCAGAAATAATTAACCTGATTCGTAACGTGTGTGATGAGCGGGAGCTGACAATACTTCTATTAACCCATGACCTCTCGGCAGCCTCCATGCTCTCAGACAGAATGGCAGTGCTCTATGCCGGTAGAATCTTAGAATTTGGTTCTACACATGCTCTCCTCTCCAACCCAAGACATCCCTACACGAGAGGGCTGCTCCGCTGCTATCCCAGCATGACAACAACGAAGGACCTGCAAGGGATAAAAGGCAGAATGGATTTCTTTGATACCGGCTGCCCTTTTTACCCTCGTTGCACACAATCAATAGGAATCTGTCGAGAAGAGACGCCGAAGTTAGAAGAAACTGACGGTCGGTTCATTGCCTGCCATAGAGGAGGAATCATACCACTCTTAGAGGTGAGAAACATGAGTAAGTCCTTCAATTCCTTGAAGGCGTTAGATTCCATTGACCTGACGCTGTATGAGGGAGAGACCTTAGCTTTGGTAGGAGAAACTGGCTCAGGAAAGACAACAACAGCAAAGACAATCATAGGACTTTTTGAAGCCACAGAAGGGCAAATATCCCTCGAAGGCAAACGAATTCTCGACAACGGCAGGGACAAAAACTTCTATCGAAAGGTTCAAATGGTCTTCCAGAATCCAATGGAATCCTTAAGTCACCGCCTTTCCGTTCGAGAAGCGGTAAGAGAGCCTTTAGACATACAAAAACAGGGTGATAGAGAGCAGCGTGAAAGTAGAGTGCAGCACATTTTGGAGGAGGTCGAGTTGCCTTCCACAGAGACTTTTCTGAATAAATATCCGCATCAGCTAAGTCAGGGAGAAGCGCAAAGAGTTGCCATTGCAAGGGCACTCATACTGAATCCGAAGCTGCTCATCGCCGATGAACCAACATCAGCCCTGGATGCCAGCACGCAGGCAAAGGTCGTGAAGCTCCTGCTTAATCTGCAGGAGAAGAGGGGGATAAGCATCCTTTTCATCACGCACAACCTGGCTTTGGCAAGGAAGATAAGCGATAGGCTCGCTGTAATGTTGAGGGGAAATATTGTCGAGGAAGGTCCATCAAACGAGATAGTAAGTAACCCTCTACATCCTTACACTGAAGATTTGCTGAAGGCGGCTCCCACACTGAGTTCAAATGTTCCCGTGGTGCATGCGTCTGTGCCCGAAGCTACGAGTAAGAAAAATGAAGGAACGGGAACAGGATGTCCTTATGCAAATAGGTGCATCAAGGCAACAGAAGTCTGTTTTAAAGAAGAACCTCGATTGATAATTTGTAGCTCTCACAAGGTTGCGTGTCTGAATCTAAATCTAAAAATGGAAAATGAAGAATAGCATAAAGGGAACATAGTTAATGGTTGCTTTTGGGGAGTTAATTATACCTTACCATGGGACCCTTTTCTTCCCTATCTTAAACCCGATGTAATTTGTAAGCAGATGCAGCGGCGGAGTAATTAGAATAACAGCAATGATCATATCCAATGAGAAGACTTCAATAAACCAATCTCCTGCAAACAGGAACAGAAGCAGCCAGGCGCCGCCCACGAAGTCCAGTTGATCCAGCAAAGGAAAAGGAGCACCTCTTTTTAGCCCCAATCTCCTTTTTATAAAACTGCCAAGCATGTCCCCAAGCATTGTGCCTGCTGATAAGCAAAATAAAGACACTAAAAAGAAGGGAAAAGGTCCAAAAGAAGGCATTTGTATTTTTACATATTCACACAAAAACAGATGCTGAAAGATGCCGAAGCCAAAACCACAGGAGACTCCCTTTAAGAGACCCTCGTATGTCTTTCCATCGCCAAGTAAGCGGTTTTTACCCCAAAAAATACCCCTATCTATGGGAGTTTTACCGCCAAAAAACGCTGCACTTGAATTTGTTATATAAGCGGGCAGCATCAACCATATTGCGCTTAGAAAATCCCAAATCCCAATACATACCAATACTACCAAACAAATCCCAAATCCCAATACTATCAATAAACCTTTCTTTAAAAATTTGACATTGGGATTTTTCATTTAGTTACACCTCATCAATTACTTCGTCATATTCAGTCACTACGACACCATTAAAAATGGTGTGCCTCACCGCCCCGGGGAATTCATAGCCCTCGAATGGCGACCATCCACATTTTGAATACAAATGTTCACTGCCGATTTTTACTCGCTTTTGCATATCTAATATAGTCAAATTCGCTTTTTTTCCTACTTCTATACGACCTCTATCGTTCAATCC
>JAGLZV010000054.1 GCA_023131215.1 Candidatus Methanophagales archaeon
CCAGCAGCCGCTGCCTATTTTCTTCTGCTCTCAAAGGCGGGTTCATTTTTAAAAATGCCTTTTTAGCTAATACATCGCGCTTACTGAAAAACAAATGATGCGGTGTGACTTCACAGAGAACATTTTTGTATCGCTTTATAATACTCAAAGTCGCGTAAACAGAAACATGAGCTATATTGATTTTATTACCCGGAGAAACAGTGGCTAAAACTTTCTCGACTGCAGACAATTCAGCTTCCTCCGGTCTAAGCTCAGAATGGATTTCCACGTGATGGCTTCTCCATTCTTCCCCTCTTACTTTTAATTCCTCTTCCATCTTCTCTATAATTCCCTGGTCTTCGCAATGAATTACGGCGGGTTTAGAAGTCGCTTCTATCCCCTTAATTGCTTCTGGCAGCATCTCATCGCGTATATACAATCCGCCTGAAGTCTCGGCGAGGTATATTTTGTAAGCTACGACTTCGTTTTGCATATCTGCAAGCGTGTTCATATTAGATTCCGTCACACCGCCGCAGAAAAAGACGTCAATTAAACCTTTCGACTTTATGTATGCAAGCTTGCGCTTCGCTTTTATTCGCTCGGAATTTATGCCTGGCAACGGAGTGTTTGGCATGTCAACGAGGGTGGTGATACCACCATGGAGTGCAGCCTGGGTGCCAGACCTGAAATCTTCCTTATAGTCCCATTTATGGCTGCTGTCCTCCCTTAAATGAGCGTGTATATCAATAAACCCGGGGAAAATCAAACAACCCCTTGTAGCCTCTACCCTTCTCTCGCCTCGTAAACCCTGTTTTTTTATCTCTGTAATATATTCCTCGTCAATGCCTATCTGAGCGTCGTATATTCCGTCGGGATTTACAACTTTACCTTCAACAACCAAATCATGAAACATATTTAACATTAACGTATTTATTTGTTCAGATTGATAAATTTAATTTCCGAAGTGGAAAAATTCCAAATCACAAGCACCAAATCCCAAACAAATTCGAATGACCAAAAACCAAAATGAGTTTATAATTTTGAATTTGGTGCTTGGTGCTTGAAATTTAACTGAGCTATGCAAATACCTTTTAAATAAAGGAGTAAAAGTATAAAGATAAGGGGATGGAGGATGTTTCCAAATAAGAGAGTGCAGGGTATGGTGGGGAAAAGGGTGCATGTGGAGATGAAAGGAGAGAGGAGCGTGCTGGAGGGTGTGTTGACAAGTGTAGATGATTACTTGAATTTGCACTTGAGTGGGGCAAACGAGATAGAGAATGGAGAAAAGAAGAGATTGCTTGGCTCTGTGGTAGTCAGGGGCAATAACGTCGTGCTTATAAATCCATTGAAAGAATGAATGGGAAAGGAGCAAAGGAAAAGAGAATAGGCATTATCGGTGTGGGTAACATAGGGATGGCCATTCTTCGGGGGCTATTGGATGCTGAGCCAGAGGTGAAGATTTTTGTAAGTGATGAAAAGAAGGAGAAGCTAAGATATTTTGAAGGCGATCCAGAGTCAGGCTCAAGAGTTGAAGTGTGCGAGAGCAACGAAGAGGTGGCGAAAAGATCGGAGGTGATAATTCTGGCAGTTAAGCCACTCGATGTACGAGTAGTAGTAAAAGAGATTGCACCTTTTATGAACGAAGGGAAGATATTGATATCGGTGGCTGCTGGCGTGCCAACGGGAGCGATAGAGGAATATCTTGGTGAAGGGCGAAAGGTGATTCGGGTGATGCCGAATATAGGGGCACGTGTAAGAGAGGCAGTGTGTGCAATATGCAAAGGCGAATATGCAGAGGAAGAGGATGAAGAAATAGCAAAGGAGATTTTAAGTGCTATTGGCGAGGTTTACTCCGTGAAGGAGAGTGACATGGACGTTATTACGGGGTTAAGTGGGAGTGGCATCGCTTTCTTTGCTGCGGTAATAGATGCGATGGCAGATGGAGGAGTGTATGAGGGTTTGCCGCGTGATTTATCGGTGACGATTGCTGCCAAGACCGCGATTGGAGCTGCGAAAATGATTCTTGCGGGAGAAAAGCCATCGGAGATAAAAGCAATGACCGCATCTCCTGGGGGAACGACAATAAGAGGAATATATGCAATGGAATCGCGGGATGTAAAGGCGGCGATGATGGAAGCGGTAATAGAAGCAACCCGGCGTGCACGGGAAATAACCGAGCAAAGCTCAATGAAAAATGTAGAGTGAAAAATG
>JAGLZV010000055.1 GCA_023131215.1 Candidatus Methanophagales archaeon
TGTAGTATATCGTAGATACGGCATCCCTGCTATAAACACTCATACGTTATACGATTATTTTGTCGGAGACGTGCATCCCTACGTTTATTCTGCAACGGGGGGGTTGTATGTTAATATAGATGGGGAAGTGATGAAAGGGGCAAGAGAAAGGAAGGATATTTCCTTAGGGGACATCGCCGCCGAATTGGGTATTTCAAGGAGAAGTGTAAGCAAGTATGAAGGAGGAGGGATGAGCACCACAATAGACATTGCACTTATGCTCGAGGAAATTTTAGATATGATGTTAATAGAACCCCTGGATTTTTTAGACCCGGAATTTGAAAAACCCTTGCCACCAGATATATCGGGAGCGGGGGTAGAAGAAGCAGCTTCGAGCTTAGAGAGATATATTTTGAGTATAATGGAAGAGATAGGGTTTGAGATATTTAGAACTGCGTATGCGCCTTTTAGCGCAGTTTCGCTTTCGCAATCGCTAAGACCGAGGGGAGAGGAAAGCGAAAGCGTGAAAATTCTTACAGGGATAAGCAAATACGGGGAGCGAATGATAAAAAGGGCGAGGATAATAAGCAGTTTGTCGCAGGTTACAAAAACGAAGTCGGTGTTCGTGGTAAACGGGAACGTCAAGCGAGTGCAAATAGATAATACGGTTTTGATACGGAAGGAGGAGTTGAAAAGGATAAGGGACCCGGAGGAGTTCAACTGTGTGATAGAGGAGAGAGCGAAGGGCTAAAGCAAAGTGAAAAGTGCAAAATGCAAAGTGCAGAGTGAAAATTGAGAAATGAATAAAGTAGCGATAATATTGGGCTCGGAGAGCGATAGAGCGGTGGCGGATAAAGCGGTAAAGGTGTTAGATGAGCGTAAGATTCCTTATGAAGTGAGGGTTATCTCCGCACACAGGAATCCAGAGGAGCTGGATAGGTATCTAAAGGAAAGCGAAGATTCAGTGGCGGTGATAGTAGCGATTGCGGGGCTATCGGCGGCATTGCCGGGGGTAATAGCGTCAAAAACAGAAAAGCCAGTCATCGGTGTTCCCGTGAGTGGGAAGTTGTTCGGCATGGACGCTTTGCTATCCATGGTGCAAATGCCTTCGGGTGTTCCGGTAGGCGTAGTGGGCATAGACAACGGGGAGAATGCGGCTTTGCTTGCGTTGAGAATAGTTAAGTTAAAAAGACACTGATCAACACAGATTAACACAGATAGGAAGATTGCTTTTTTGGGGGGTGAAAGATAAATGGGACGAGACATTTACAAGAAGGAAAAGGAAATGAATTATAAGTGCAGGTGTGGAGGAGAACTTCGGGTTGATTTTAGAAATGAAAATATGAAGATATGAAAAGGATATATTTGGATACAAATGTATGGTGTCGCCCGTTCGATAAGCCTTCTAAAAGAATATCAAAGGAAGTAGAAGCATTTTTTGAGATATTGGAAGGGGCATCAGCAAAAAGATACTCCCTAATTGGATCTGTTATTTTGGATGTTGAAGTTGGGAATATAGAGAAAGAGGAGAAGAAATAGAAAAGCGATATGGAATTAAAGTATGTAATCCAATTGAATTTATTAGAAGGGAGAGAAGATGGCGACAAAGGCTGAGGATGTGAAAATTATGGAGAAGGCACTGGGCGTTACTAAAAAGGAACTAAGCCCAGTGGAGTATGCAAGATTCTTGGCGATTATAACACCGAAAGTCGGAGATTCGGTGAGAGAGATTAGAAAATTTAGAGATACAATTACCGAAGAAGAGTTTTTGAAGATGTTAAAGAGAAAAGGAGCTGAAATTATACCGTGAAATTTCATCGCATATTAAAATAATTCACGAAGTTTAAATTCTCCTCCACGTGTAAAAGAACCTTTGTAAGGCAGTGATATTGCAGAGAAGAGCAAAGATAAATATTGTCCAGCCAAGGAGGGGGAAAGATAAGCTTAGCAAGCTTAGCAATCCCGACTCGGGAATTGGATATGGATAAATTAGGGTGAGAAAAGTTGCAGCGATGATAATCAAAAGGCGGTCTGCTCTGCCAATCAAACCGCCGTACACCCTGCTCAGCCCCACTGCCTGCGCCTGTGTGCCCATGTAAGAGGAGAGCAAAACGCCAATGATCGCAATTACGCCGATTTCCCATCTTGGATTCACGTAGCCGCCGAGAATAATGCCACCGATAATGAACATGTCCGAATATCTGTCAATAACATGGTCAAGGAAATCGCCCTTTTTGCTTGCGTTCCCGGTTTCACGAGCTAAAACACCATCTAAAGCGTCCGAAAAGGCGTTCAGGCATACGAAAACGCCAGCTAATAGCAGAAGAAGATTGAAAGAGTAATGGCTGTGGGTGCTGCTACTGTTACCGGCGAAGAAGAAAAATAAGCCGGCGAGTGCAGCGAAGCCTAAAGAGAGCACGGATAAAAAATTCGGCGAGATGCCTATGGCTGCGAAAAACTTCGCAATCTTTCTCGCTAACCTCCAATTATCTACAAATTCACGCAATATAGAATCAAGAGCCATTTTAACACTTTTTCTTTTTTTACAAAAAAGAAAACCTGTGCTAAAAGAAAAAATCTAAGAATAAATAATAGTTTCTTTTGCACTTTGCACTTTGCATTTTACACTTTTCATTGTCACCGTCAGGTGACGAGTCCAGTCCACTGAGCCCGGCTTATACTTTTCCCTTAGCGCTTCCTTTTTCCCACTTTCGCCTTCTATCTCTGCGTCTATAATCTCCCTCACCGTAAAAGCTGCTTCTTCTATGCTCTTCCCGCTTGTATCAACTTCATATACAATTCCGCACAGCTCTACCGCCTCAGCTAATATAACGTCCAGCATTTCAGCTTCCACATTCTCACGTATTTTTTGTACTGAAAAGCCCCTTTTCTTTAGTCTATCAGCAAGCAAAAGAGGATTTGCACGCAGCACGATTGCAACATCGGGCTCCAAGAAATGGGCTAAGTGGCTCTCGATCACCATCAACAAATTCCCACCTTTTTTCTGTCCCCTTTTTTCTTCTTTCTCTTCTTTGACGTATTCTTTTAGTTTATCGAGGTCCGCGATAAAACAACCTCTTTCATTATCAACACCGGTATAGAAGCCCTTCTCCTCTATTACCTTGTTCAAATCCATAAATTCAAGTCCAAGCGCTTTGCTTTTACACACGCTTGTCTTTCCAGTGCCTGGAGTCCCAGTGATGGCGAAAATTATCATTCAAACTTTCTTAAAAAGAAAGTATGTTTGATCAAAGAAAAAAGTAAAAAAGAAAAAGTGTAAAGAAACATGAAAAATGATAAGAATGAGAAGGTTTACTAAATTGGGCTTATTGCAACTTCTTATCGTCATAAGCTTAATAGTTGTTACTGTACCTGCGCCCGTCGTTGGCTACAACGATTACGAGAATCATGCTGCCGTTAATGTTAATGACACTCATTTCAAACAACTTATCCTGAATATCTACATAGACGAAACTGGTAAAGCGCTTGTGACGGGATACGTAGAACGCGAAGATATTGATAGTTTCGCCTTTGCCTTCTTAAAAACGTCCGAGTATCTGTATGAAAATGATACAAATCAATTATACGCCCTTACAAACTCATTAACATGGAAATACGGGGACCATTGGGAGATAAATTTCGCAACCTCCGCCTCCGCTTACGCCTATTACACCGAATATCATACGATTTTTTATCTTCCCGGCGATGTGCGACTGGGCAAGATCAATTGCTCTGCTGGACTGGAATATTTTGTGACCGCATCCAAATCCGACGAGTCATTTGTTATAGATGTTCAAGGATATGACGTTGAAAGTCCTGTGACCACGATTGAATACCAACAGCCACTTAAGGAAAGTGGTGCGGGTAGTGGCTTTGACTTCGGCTTCGGCTTCGGATACTTACTACTCGTAATCGCTCTCTCAGTTTTAGCTCTGCTACTTACCATTATAATCATCAAAATGAAGAGAGGGAAAGGCAGTTCTACGGAAATGGCCGAGGTCGAAAAAGGTAAAATCGAGGTTACGAGCGAAATGGCGAGGGTGATGGAGACGCTAACGGATAGGGAGCGTGCCATTGTAAATGCGTTGATTAAACATAACGGCGAGATGACCCAGGCGGACCTCAGATACGAGACGGAGATACCGAAATCATCATTGACCGGCATCCTTCGCACGCTCGAAAGGAGGCGGATAATCGGGAAGAAAGAATGGGGTAGAACGAACGTTATAGAACTATCAGAATGGTTTTTAAGAAAAAAGAGCGAAAAATGAACGTTTTTCACGTTTTTCTGAACGATTCGTTTTGTATTCCTTTTTTATATCGTTCAAACGGAAATAAAAACGGATGAGAAAAGAAATGAACTGCATACACAAGAGGATTTTGTGCATGGGCGTGGTAGCACTGCTATTGCTCAGTCTCCTCGGGATAGGTATCACAGCGGCGCAACAGGTAGCGGAAGCGGAAGGGGAAGGGCAGTCGCAGGGGGAAGTTGTAGGAGAGATAGCAACAAATGAAGCTATGAATATGAAAGTGCCAATTATAATAGTTTATAGAGGGTATGGCTTTGCCTTAAAGGCGGATGGAACTGGAACCGAATTCCATACGCTCAGGATACATATCGTCAGGGTAAGACATATTGAACCGATTCGAATTAGAGAACTTATGGAGAAGAATAAGAGCATTGAGGAGATAAGAGGAGAAATCATAGAAAAGGGCGGTGCTCCTTTCTATTGGGGGTATATGCGGTTTGCTGAGGAACACTACCAGCTTGCTAACATTGGTGTCAATAAGGGAGGAGATAATCTGACTATTCATGCCGATGTCCTGGTTCAAGTTCAAGTGCCCTCGCAGGGCTTGGAATTTCAACCGAGCGAGTGCGCAGGAATAGGGAACGTGGGTAATATTTCGATAACCGTTATGGACTACGAGAGGGACATGATAGGCGAGGGCAAGCTAACAATGCGTGGAGAAGAATACTGGGTGTTATTAGATGTTCTCCCAAAAAGAGCAAAATAAAAGGAAAACATAATTTAAGAAATATAAAGGAGAAAAGAAATAAAAAGGAGGAAAAAGTATAACTTTGAAGTGGAGAAACAAGTTTTTTCTTTTAGCATAGGTTTTCTTTTTGTAAAAAAGAAAAAGTGTAAAGAAAAGCTTACCAACAAACTTTCTTTCACAAAGAAAGTTTGATCAAAGAAACTAAAAGAAATGAAAAAGGAAAAAATGAAGATAAAAAAATGGACGGGGTTATTAGAAGCATTAATGGTAGCTTCTCTTGTAACATTGATGCCGATAGGGAGTGCGCAAGCAGAAGTGAGTGGAGTTACAGAAATAAGACTATGGCATGTACTATTGGCAATTTCATTTTTTTTCGCAATCCTGACCTTTTCTTACCCTCTAGTGATGAGAATAAGGAGGAAGAGGCAGGAGGAAAGAGAGGAAGAGCGAATAGAAGAGAAGGAAATGCGTAGAGAGGAAGAAGTGATGAAGATTTTGAGAGAGATAGAGGAATTGAAGGATAAGATAGAGAGAAGAGGCATGAAATTGACTTCAAGAAACCTTTCTTTAAAAAAGAAAGCTTTACCAAAGAAACGAAGGAAAACTTTCTTAGAAAGAAAGTTTTATCAAAGAAAAATACAGCAAAAAAGAGAAAAAATATAAAGTGAAAGAGATAAACATATCACACTCATCTATTTATCACAGATGGGAGCGCATGCGGCATGGCGCTGTATAAATTATGTCGAAAATAGAAAAAAACATAAAGCTATAAATAGTAGGTAAGGAATAGAATAGAGAAGGGGGGTAAAAAAAGGATGAAGGTGAAGGCGGGGGCGATAGGCAATGGGCAAGTAGGCAATAGGCAAGAAGGTAACAGTGCCCTATTCCCTATTCCCTATTGGCTTTTGGCTATTCACTTCGCAACTACCGAAAACTTTATATACCCCTTTTTTCTATTGGAAAAAGTTAGGAGGTGAAAAAGAAAAAAATGAACACAAAAATGAAAGGCAAAAGCAAAAGAGGTAAAGCGATAATAGGCATTGCAATGGCGGCTATTATGGCCGCTTCGGTGTTTGCGGCGATAGCGCCAATGGGGAGTGCTGTAAGCAAAGGTGATAATTTCAATTATATCGGTGCTGATCAACCAACGCAAACAGTGCTGGTAGGACAGAATGTACAATTTAATGAAACTCAACCCAGTGGTAATTGGAGTACCATAAGCGCAGTCACAGTACAGAAGTTCGAAGATGGAATTTGGTATGACTACCGCGGACCATGGACTGATGGTAAGGCTTATAACGTCAATTGGGACCCGGACCTTACTTTAAGGGCGACCGATGGCTTAGGTAGCAACACAAGTCTATCAGTCCAAGACCCAACGGTACCACTAAAACTTAAAGTAGGGACAAAGGAAGTGGATTCTGTCGCTAAGGGAACAAAC
>JAGLZV010000056.1 GCA_023131215.1 Candidatus Methanophagales archaeon
CGTTATTGATACCAATGAGTGGGACGTTGATGACTATACCTTCAAAATAGAGACTAAACCCGAAAATGCGTGTGGATTGGACGCAGAGAGCAGTGTAAAGGAGTTAGCAATAGTGAAGGGTAAAATTGAAGTTACTGCAGACAAAACCGATGTTGTTGAGCTTAAGTCAGTAAAAATCACGGTAACTGGTGTAGAAGGTGATGAGATAGAAGTTGAATGTACAAGTACGGATGCGGTATTTGAAGCAGGTAAGTATAACACCCCCGCGGAAGGGTCAACAAAATGGACAGTGATCGGCAAATATAATAAGTTCGAAGACACAATTGATGCAGATGGCAAAAGGGAATATTCAGTCTACTTTACCGATACGGGATCTTATAAGATAAAGGCAACTGTTACTGGTCTACCGGGTGACCCCCGCGTAGGTGATGATGACGACGTTGACATAACCGTTAGTGCGAAAGGAGTCACGTTTGATATACCACATACGGCTGCCGTCGGTCAAAAGATAACGATAAAAGGTACTGCAACTTCGGGCACATACGTTGATGTCTGGGTAGATGATGAACTGTATCCTAAGCTGAATGACCTTATAATAGACGATGGCGAATTCGAGAAAGAGGTAGTCACAACCGATGTAGGTATGGGTGTACCTGATGAGACGTTAAGGTTAAAGGCATGGATTGATGATGAAGAAGAATACGAACCAGGTGACGAACCTCCATCAGGAAGCGCGGATGGGGAGGATACAATAAGGCTGGTGAGACCAGGGCTGACAGCGGAATTGTCGCAAGAAGTCGTTGCACTCGAGGATGATTTCTATGTAAGAGGTACTGCGGAGGGATCAGATGAAGTAGTTATACTGGCTGTTCCTCCAAGCGGAGGTGGAGGCGAGGCGTTAACAACCGGTGAAAAAGGTATCACCGTAGAGTCCGCAAGTGTATCAACGACAGACGACACATTCGAAAAGAAGTTATCGGTGGATGAAGATGCTCAAACAGGTTATCATGCCATCGTTGTGCTCAGTATAGGAATGGACGATAGATGGGGAACGTATGACGAAGATATGTCCCTTGAAGATGTCTTAGATGAGGGGTATGGGATAGACCTAGATGAATTAGCCACTTATAGCACAAAGACACAGGAACAATTGATAGAGATAATTCTTGACCTTGTAACGGCAGCAGGTGCTGACGACCTCGTGTGGACTGAAACACTAAAAGTAGAGGACGTTAAGATAGAGCTCGATCTAATTGCAGATGTAGGCATTGGAGAACCACTGGTTGTAACTGGAACAACGAACAGGAAAGAAGGTTTTCCAATCGTTATAACGGTGAAAGGACCCATAGAATTAGAATCACTGACCGCCTATGTAGAAAACGGCACATTCAACAAAACGTTTGACACATCCGACGCGGTAGTGGGAACGTACACGGTAAAGGCAGACGATGGAGATGGTAATGTGGATGAAACAACAGTGTGGATTGGAGAAGCAAAACCAACGCCGACGCCTGAGGTAGAAGTAACGCCGACGCCTGAGGTAGAAATAACGCCGACGCCAGTGGTATCACCAACGCCACCAGAAGAAACGCCAACACCAACACCGGAACCACCAGGTTTCGAAGCGGTATTCGCCATTGCAGGCTTGTTAGCAGTCGCATACCTCGTGCTTAGAAAGAGAAGATAACCCAAAGAGAAAAAAAGATTGAAAAGGTTTTTGGAGGGGGAGGTTTTTTTATCCCCTTTTTTGTTTTTTATATTTATTGACACAGATTAACGCAGATTAACACAGAGGATAATATAGCGGTTTAGCGGTTTGGTCATGTGACTGAGCCGCTAACGAGCTAAACCTCTAAACTCGCTTAATCCATGCTAATCAGCGTCTTAAATAGAAGGAAGTTACTTTAGGTACAGCAACCAAATATCTAAATTCAAAAAGAATTAAAGAGGAAAAAAAAATAGCCGAACACAGGGATTCGATTAGAAAGAAAACCGCGGGTAAAAACATAAACATGGCTAAAGGGATAATAGAATGGAGAAAGAAGCAGAATTGATACAAATGAGGTCGTATTTATTGGTGAGTTGGAATGACACTTTTTCTTTTTTAGAAAAAAGAAAACCTGTGCTAAAAGAAAATAATTCTTTTGGTAAAGCTTTTCTTTCTAAGAAAAGGTTTATGAACACAAAGTCAAGCATTGATAAAAACAAAGCTAAAGATAAAGATAAAGCGATATTGTTAATCTGTGATGGTCTCGGTGACCGTCCAGCCTTGGATGGAAAGACACCCTTACAAGCTGCTGATACACCCAATATAGATGAAATAAGCAAAGAGGGGATAAACGGGTTGATGGACGTAATATCGCCGGGGATAGTACCGGGAAGCGATACAGCACATCTTGCAATTCTTGGTTACGACCCGTACAAATATTATCCCGGCAGAGGCGTGTTCGAAGCGCTTGGTGCTGATATGGAATTACGAAAAGGGGATGTCGCTTTCAGAGCAAATTTCGCTACCGTTGATGATAAGATGCGAGTCACAGACCGAAGAGCAGGGAGGAAGGGCAGTAAAGAATTGGCTGAAGCATTAAACGGGCTTGATATAGTAGGTGTTAAAGTCTTTCTGAAAAATACCACGGAACACAGATGTGCGGTGGTGATGAAAGGAGAGAATCTCTCCAAATACGTATCTGATGTGGACACACATGAAGAAGGCGGCATAGTAAAGGATTGTAAACCGCTTACGCTTAAAGAAGATGAAGACGCGAGGAAGACCGCGGACATCGTAAATGAATTCGTCAGGAAGAGTTATGAGATACTGAATGAACATCCTGTAAATGAAGAGAGAAGGCGAAGAGGAGAACCGCCTGCGAATATAATTCTGCTGAGAGGTGCGGGCAGCTACGAGGAAGTGCCTTTGATGAAAGCGCGATTCGGATTTAGCGCTGCCTGCGTAGCAGGTGCTTCTCTTTACAAAGGAGTTGCGAAATATCTTGGTATGGATGTCGTTCCTGTGGAAGGTACGACAGGTAGGGCGGATACAAACTTAAATAATAAGGCAGAGGAAACTTTGCATGCATTGAAGGAGCATGATTTCGTTTTTGTTCATGTGAAGGGTACTGACAACAGTGGACATGAGGGGGACTTCGAAGGAAAGAGGAAGATGATTTCGAGGATAGACAAAGAACTTGTAGCACGGATAAAGGATGTTGATGCCTATATTGTCATTACTGCAGACCATAGCACGCCTGTATCAATAAAGAGGCACAGCAGCGACCCAGTTCCCGTGGTTATAAAAGGTGCGGGTGTCAGGAAAGACGAAGTAAACAAATTCGATGAGTTTTCCGCTGCTTCAGGTGGGTTGGGCAGGATAAGAGGTATGGACTTAGTTCCGATACTATCGGATTTTATGGGTTATTATAAGATGTATGGGACGTGATAGCTCAACTCCACCCCTGCAGTAAAGTGCATAGGCATCCATAAGCCGTAGGAGGGATATTTGTTTTATGATTTCTTATTCCAAGTATTTTACGTATAACGGACGGAGGGTTGGTGAAGCCCCGAATGCAGTTGTTTGAATGCGTTGCCCTAACCGCAAACATGCTCTTAGCACCATGCAAATATTGGGTGCCAAGTTAACCATGGGGAAATGGTGAACCCGCCGTTGCACCTTTATAGTCCGTATTTTTGTTGCAATGAATCCGTTAGCCAAAATAACTCCAAGTCAAGACGCATAACATCTACGACTTGCTGCCATGTACATACTTGTAATAACGAAGGATCTCTTAAGGCCGCTCGGACATTCTGCCAAGCGGTCCAACCTTTCCCTCCTGGCTGGAAAGCGGGATTGCGTTTATCATAGAGTAAGACAGCGTGTCCATTCTCAGGATCAAGCACACCATCTGAACGTACACATGCAGAAAGAACATTACGAACAAGCTGGTATGTCTCGCGTAATGGGCATGGCTCATGATCAATGTCGGCGGGCCAATTGAACAATCGGGGTATATATTGCCAATATTTGATGCCTCTCGATGATAGCGAGCACCTTCCCGAGCGACCACGCTGTGCTACATATCGACCGTCACAGTAATCTTGATTGTAATTCGAATCATTGGATTTGATTTTTGGCCTTGAGCAGGTTCCTACTTCCGGTTCAGTAAATTTACACTCTACTGCGACTCTGTAGTCGCCTCCAAAGAATACGTCTACATTGGTTGGCCGGGGCTCTCCAAGATAGTCTACAACAAATTCCAGACTGAAGTATTCTTGGAAATTTGAGCCCCGTAAGAAAAGCGGTTTCCCATCCTCTCCATTTAGTTTAGCTAAGCAATCAAGTTTTTTAAAAACCTTGAGGTTTCCAAAAACGCTCTGCGCCAGTGCTTGGGAACTACTCATACTACGGAACCATTTGTGGCGTTGATGTTTTGGAATTTGATTCAGAACTTCTTTTTTAATCTTCTTGGGCAATCCTTGTTTGAGCAAGACATTATTTGAAGCGGCATCAATGTGGAAAACGGGTGGGCTGCCATCATAGTGTGCCTCAGGTGGATCAAACAAACTCAACTTATCTTTGAAATTGTTTTTTTGGGAATTCCAAAAACGATTCAGCAAATCTTGTTTGTAATCTCTCATCTGTTTTCAATTACCCGTTTATGTGCTGTGAAAATAATCATCAAGTTTTGGTTTTAGCACATTATAAAATTTTACCATCGTTGCTACTGCCCACTCTTTTAACTCTTCTGTCATCTCGCCTTCGTTTTTTATCACATACATTCTTGCCCATCGCTCTCCCCAAGGGAACTGGAATTTAATATCTTCAGCAAGTTCCTCCTTTAAAACATCTTCTTTTTTCTTGAAAAAATCGAATAGCTGTTTATTTTCATCCCGTGATGGTCTTTCAAAATGAAGCCCTACTTCAAAGCTATTTCTTCTACCAACCCCAACCCCATGAAAAGCCCAGCTTAAATGGACATCACTGTGTCCTACTGGCACCGACAACCAATTTTGAGGGAGGGCTTTTTGCTGAGTTATACCTGGCAACTTTTCCTTCAATTTAGCTAATAGCTCACCGTAAAAGTTCTGATATTCTATTTGTGTCTGAGTTAGCTCTTTTCGTTCCCTTCGTTTAATCTTTCTTACATCTTCAGCTCCAATAGTCTCTGGCACGAAATACTCGTTTTCCCTATCTGCAAAATAATCAAATTCTACGCAATAGATTTTCACGCCATATACTTCTCGTAAGTATTCTGTTACTCTTCTTATCGGCTCTTCCACCTCATAAGAAACTATCAAAAGTTGTAAGGCATGCCCATTTATCGAGTTCTCCATCTTTTTTCTTATAGCTTCTATCTCGAGTTCTTCGGAATAGTCAGGATTTTCCTCCTTAAGTTTTTCTATTACATCTTGTAAACCATTAGTAAAGGTTGGTTGTGATTTTATACTCTCCTCGATGCCTTCTCCGCCGCTCTGATATAATATCGAAGCGTAATCTAATATTTGAGCAATCACGTCTCGAGGAGGTTTATCTCTTTTAAGTTCTACCAATGTTAAGTTTCCTTCTACATCCATCAGTAAAAGATCTATTTCGCCGTCTGGAAATCTTAAATGGCTTCCAATGGTTGCTGTAGGCATTCTTCTCCCTTCGCTATCTTCTACCGTAATTAATTGTGGATTTTTGGCAATTAGCTGATGCAAATCCTCCTCTGTTTTATCTTTACCATACGAAATGCTCTCCACAAAAGTCATTTTGTCACCCGTTCCTTTATTTGCTATTAGGCCATATGACCTCCTCTTCATAACACATATATGCATGCGAGATAAAAAGCATGCCGAATTAAGAGGAGGCAAAATAAATGAAGGGAAATAAAACTGTATCCGAAAGGCTAAATACGAAGTCGCTCGACCAAATGTTCGTCAACATGGTGGAACAAGGATACGAATGCCCACCGTTCGTATCCAACGCTATATTGGCGACAGCAAAATCCGTATTCGTACCTGATCAGAGCAATCCGAGCATGATGAATGTGGGACAGGTGAAGATTTTGGGAATTGCGGCATCAGAACCTGCTGGGAAGCCACTATCAGAGTGTAAGATGAAAACAGCGGTGGTAACGCTTGATGCCGGAAAAGAGGATGAAGAGATTAGGGGGAATTATGGACTTGCAGCTCTTCGGCAGGCAAGACTCGCCAGAATTACACACGAAGCCTTGGATCAGGGTGTCTCGCTTACACAGGAAGACCTCGCATTCAAACTCCTGAACTGCGGCGTCAGAACGGTAAGGCGTGATATCAAGGCACTTGCAAAGCGAGGTGTGATTGTTCCAACACGAGGGCAACAAAAGGACATCGGTCCAGGCGTATCCCACCGTGTAGAGGCTGTTAGACTCTACATAGAGAGAAAAACCTTCACCGAGATTGAAAGGACAATGAAACACTCTCCAACGGCGATCAAGCGTTATATCCTGACTTTCTCCAGGGTTGCATATCTCACAGAAAAAGGGTATTCAACAAAAGAAATCGCTTTTCTCGTCCAGATATCGGAGCGATTGACAGGAGAATATCAGGCGTTGTATCGTCGATACAAAGAAGACGCATCATATAAAGACCGCTTAGAAGAGATACTGGCGCTGAACCCAGCAGATTGTGAGACAAGTAAAAGGGGGGCGATAAAATGAGCATGAATAAGCAACGGGATATATATGCACCACTTTTGGATAAAACGTTTGAAAACGCAGTATCCAACTTCATATTAACAGAATTTTCGAGAATGGGTGGACCAAAGGTCATCGAGCTATTAGTAAAAGAAATGAAGTCGATCGTTGAGCAGTACTATCCACCGCTAACGAATCTCAGAATGGGTCAGATGCTCTGGTTTGCGGTGGCAAAAGAAGAGAAAGGAGGTTATGGCAAGAGCATGAAGAATCTGCGATTGCGT